>JBDTEF010000158.1:0-3579 GCA_039922615.1 Ginsengibacter sp. | reverse complement strand
ATGTTTTGCAATATTATTGAAAACTGTGTCATATTGATATTGAAATAATTTTTATACAATCAATGGCCAGCATTTATTTCACAAGAATTACATATTTTTTATGATGGCATCACCAAACTCACTTGTTTTTAATAAGGTAGCTTCTTCTTTCATCAGGTTGTAAAAATCAATTGTTACCGTTTTATTCCTGATGGTTTTTCCTACAGCATTTGTAATCAAATCTGCGGCATCGCGCCAGCCCATGTATTCCAGCATCAATACGCCACTAAGGATCAATGAAGAAGGGTTCATGGAATCAGTATCGGCAAATCTTGGTGCTGTTCCATGTGTCGCTTCAAAAACGGCACAACCAGTTGTATAATTGATATTCGCACCGGGCGCAATACCAATGCCACCGACCTGTGCAGCCAATGCATCACTAATATAATCCCCATTTAAATTGAGCGTAGCAATCACAGAATAATCCTGTGGTGCAAGTAATGCCTGCTGAAGGAAATTATCTGCAATGGCATCTTTTATAATCACTTTTCCCCCAATTACAGCTATGCGCATTTCTTCATTGGCAACAGCTTCTCCCCTTTCCTTTTTGGTTGCTTCCCACTGATTCCAGGTATAAACATTATTAGAAAATTCACGCTGTGCCAATTCATAACCCCAGTTTTTAAAAGCGCCTTCCGTGAACTTCATGATATTTCCTTTGTGCACAATGGTGACAGAAGGTTTTTTATTGGCAATTGCAAATTCAATCGCTGCACGGATCAGTCTTTCACTCCCCTGCTTGCTTACAGGTTTAATTCCAAAAGAAGAAGTTTCCGGGAAACGGATACTTTTCACACCTAATTCATCTTGTAAAAAATGAAGTAACTTCTCTGCTTCAGGTGTACCAGTCATGTATTCTATTCCGGCATAAATATCTTCAGTATTTTCCCTGAAAATAACCATGTTTACTTTTTCAGGCTGCCACATTGGTGAAGGAACTCCTTCAAAATATTTTACCGGCCGAAGACAAACATACAAGTCCAAATCCTGGCGCAGGGCGACATTCAGACTTCTGATACCACCACCCACGGGAGTTGTCAAAGGGCCTTTTAAAGAAACGACGTATTCCCTAAAGGCATCAAGCGTCGCCTGAGGCATCCATTCTCCTGTTTGGTCAAATGCTTTGCCGCCGGCCAAAACCTCCATCCAATTAATCTTTTTCTTGCCATTGTAAGCTTTCTCAACCGCTGCATCAAATACACGCACGCTGGCTTTCCAAATATCCGGGCCGATGCCATCTCCTTCTATAAAAGGAATTGTCGGATTATCGGGTACATCTAGTTTGCCGTTGTCACACATTGTTATTTTTTCATTCATATTTTGATTCTTTTTATTCTAAAAATACTTTTTTATCAATATAATATTTTTCGTCGTAAGAAAATATAATAGCTGATTTTTTATGTTCCTAATAACGTTATTTGATTTCCAACGAGCAATTGATCCAATCATTATCAAATTTAACCAACTCAAATTTTTCATAGAAATGTATTGCAGGTTCATTCCAATCCAATACCTGCCACACCAATCCACTCAATTTTTTTTCTTCCGCTTCTGTTATTAATCTTTCGAACAGTAATTTACCTATTCCTTTTCCGCGCATTTCTTCTGTAATCAATAAATCTTCCAAATACATGCGCTGACCTTTCCAGGTTGAGTAACGAATATAGTATATGGCGAATGCAACAACTTTGTTTTCTATTTCTGCTACAAATGCCCACCAAACAGGATTTGGGCCAAAACCACTTTCTACAAAATGGCCAAAATCAACTGTTACTTCTTCAGGTGCTTTCTCATAAATTGCTAATTCTTTAATGAGCATCATGATTGCGAAACAGTCTTCTTTTTCTGCTCTCCGTATTTTTATATCTAAATTTTCTTTATCCATTTTGGTTAAATAGTCAATTATTACAGGAAATTAAAAATTCATTGCCTGCTGCAGGTCATTCAAAATATCTTCCACATTTTCTATCCCTACACTCATTCTGATCAGGCCATCAGTAATCCCATATTCTTCCCGCTTTTCCTTGGGTATTCCATAATGTGTCATAGATGCAGGATGAGAGATCAGCGTATCACAGGTTCCTAAAGAAACCGCTCTCACACACATTTGTAGCCTATCAATAAATTTCTTTCCTGCTTCCAGTCCGCCTTTTAATTCAAAACTCATCATTGCGCCGGGGTGTTTCATCTGTCTTTTTGCCAACTCAAAATCCGGGTGAGATTTCAATCCTAAATAATTTACTTTTTTAACGGCAGTATTTTTTTCAAGGAAATGCGCAACTTCCATCGCATTTGCACAATGTCGATCCATTCTTAATTCCAAGGTTTTCATTCCTTGGGTTAATAAAAATGCATCAAAAGAATTACTATTTCCACCCAATAAACGCTGAACTTTTAAAACTCTGCCATTCATCAACTCAATATCTTTTCCCACCAATGCACCACCAATGGCAGTGCCATGACCGTTTAGAAATTTGGTTGTTGAATGAACAACAAAATCAACTTTATATTTAAATGGTTGTTGTAAATAAGGTGTGGCGAAAGTATTATCTACGGCTACTATTTTTCCATATTGATGCGCCAGGTTTGAAAGTGCTTCTAAATTTACACATTGGATCGTAGGATTTGCCGGCGTTTCCAGGTAAAGCATTTTTATGTCAGGATTATTCTTAAATGCTTCCTCTGCTTTATTCAAATCTCTTAAATCAACGATAATGGCTTCAATTCCCAATTCAGGCAACACTTTAAACATGAGTTCCTGCGTGCCTCCATATAAAGAATAATGGGACAAAATTTTATCGCCGCTTTTGCATGTTGCCATCATTAATGTACTGATGGCGGCCATACCACTGCTATGTAAAATACATTTCAGTTCAAGAGGAGCACCATCTTTAGTAATACCAAAACTTTCCAGCGCAGCAATCTTTAGTTCAGGTTCGGTCATACTCGGATTGCCCCAACGGGCGTAAACATATCCGGGTTCTTCCCCTGTAAATCTGTGCATACCTTGTTCTGCCGTATCAAATACATAAGTACTGCTTGCATAAATAGGCGTGAGATGAGCGTAATTACTTTCTGTAGAATGACCACTGTGGATCGCTGTAGAGCTGAAACCTTTCAATTTATTCTTTTGTTTGGACATAGATTTTTTGATTCAATAGGTTGCAAAAGTAAAGAAGGATTGGGGCATTTTTGTATAGATATATATGTAAGGCAAGTGGCGCTCAATTATTAAGGCGGTTTTCCCATTCAATTATCTTTATTTTGATTTAAAAAAAATGACGATAGAGCAAGCACAATCTGATGTAGATAATTGGATCAAAACTACCGGCGTGAGGTATTTCAGCGAATTGACAAACCTTGGAATTCTAATGGAAGAAGTAGGTGAGCTTTCCCGCATCATGGTGAGGAAGTATGGGGAACAGTCTTTTAAAAAATCGGATGAAGGAAAAGATATGGCTGATGAAATGGCGGATGTTCTTTGGGTTTTAATGAGTATTGCCAATCAAACGGGGGTAGATCTTTCGGAGGCTTTGAAAA
>JBDTEF010000157.1:0-2734 GCA_039922615.1 Ginsengibacter sp. | reverse complement strand
TTGCCGTCTAAATAATTTAATCGTAAGTAAGTGCCAATGTTTCCTTTGGCACTTACATTATCTGATATTGTGACGTCTCCGGTAACTGCATTATTATAAAATAGTCCGTCTTTGTTACCTTTGTAATTGGTTATGCTTAGCGAAGTTATTTTCAAAGTATCATTTTGAAAATCAAAGCCGTTACTATTTTTCAGGATTATATTACCGCCTGATTTTTTATTTACTATTCCATTTAAAACAAAACTTGTTGGGGCAGAATTTATTAAATCTATTTTGCCTTCTATAATTGATTTTTTATTTTTGTTTCCAATACTTACAGATCCTGTGGAATTGCCGGTAAATGAAAAATCACCGCCCACAAATCCATTTCCACCTCCGAAAATAAATAACCCGGTAATACTATTGCCTGCCCGAATTACAGTTAAGTTCCCATCATATCTTGAAGCAGCATAATTGCCAAGGATTGTTGAATTATTTTGGTTCAACTCCGTATAACTCACATTGCCAGTATAATGGTTACCTGAATTTGGTATATCTGCATCAACGAAACCATTGTCACCATCAAAAATAAAATCAGCATTACCGTTTATTAAATTTGATCTTAGGGCAATATAGCCTCCTACGCGTTCATTAATAGTGTCATTAACGGTAGTTATGGCGATATTGCCGGAAATTTCATTGTTGAATAAAAAACCGGATGCGCTTCCTACGAAACTATATACAATCATAGAATCAATTAAAAGTGTATTTTTTTGAATTGTAAATCCTTTACTATTTTTTATTCTTATTATACCACCAGGTGTTTGATTCACCACTTTTTGTAATTTAAAAGGGGAAAAAGCAAAGGAATTGTTATTGACTTGTAGGTTTATCTTACCGGTAATGTCGGTCTGCGTAATAGTATCTCCAACGATCATAATTCCTGAGGCATCATTGCTAAGCGAAAAATTCCCGACAATAGACGCACCAGCTTTAAATACAAAAGTGGCCCCATCAGCAGTTCGATTGATAGTTACATTTCCGTCATAAGAGGTTTTATCACCATTGCCTAAATTGATGTAAGCTTTCCCTGATATAGTACAGGCAAAGTCTCCCATAAAGTGATTGCCTGAATGGAGAGTATCTGCTTCAAATAACGTACTTGGTCCTGTTAATACAAAATCTGTAGTACCAGTTATAATATTTGATCTTATATAAGTTCGATATGCACCTGTTTTACTTATATCTGGGTCGATTGTCAGGTTTCCTCCTATATCATTATTAAAAAAATTGGCTACTTCATTTCCGCGATAACCAGTTATATTAAAGGAATTAATTTTTAATGTATTTTTTTGCACATCAAAACCATCAGTATTCTGTACAGTTACATTTCCACCGGGTGTGTTATTGATAAGGTGATACAAGTTAAAAGCCATAGATCCAATCTGTTTTACATAAATATCTACTTTACCACCAATAGTAGTTGCTTTAGAAATATTACCAATGGTTACTGCGGCATCGAGACTGTTTGAATAACTGAAATTGCCGGCTATCATAGCACCGCTATTAAATAATTGCGAAGCTTCACCGGAGGTTTTTTTATTGAAATTCAGGTTTCCAATGATAACATTTAGATCGCCTTTGAATTGAGAAGCAGCTCCATTGCTAAGATTTATAACCAAAGCTCCATTCACATAAAATGATGCATTGCCAGCGTAAGTATTGGCAGTGTTAATATCATCTGCACCATTGAAAGAATTGGTTCCGCTAAGATTAAAGATGATGTTGTCATTGATGTTGGTACTTCTTAAATAGGAAGAAAAATTTCCTTCACTGCTGTTTATATTAATAATTATATCTGAGTTATCATCACTATTATTTAGTGTGGCACCGGTGAAATAATTATCAGCATTTATGGAAATAATATTCATTTTCCTGCCATTGAAATCTATCTGGCTACCCGATTGCATATTAATACTCCTGATAGTAATATCTGAGGCAAGTACGGGGTATTTAGTTTGGCTTAGGCCTCCCGGAATTATTACATTTCCCGAAGCTGTCGGAACTGTGGCCGGTGTCCAGTTTTCGGGTGTATTCCAATCATTATTAGAATTACCATTCCATGTTTGCGCATCTAATAATTGACAGTAAAGAAGTTGAATTAAGATAAGTAAAATAATATTTTTTTTCATATTATCTGTTTTAATTGAGTGATATTATAAGCGCAGCCAAGCTTAAGATCAACTTTTTTTAATAGAAAAAGAGTTGAAAATTTTAAAATGATTGAAAATAAAAATCTTAGAATCACAAGATAAAGTTAACAATTATTGATTAAAAAAGATATCTATATATACATAAGAGGTTGGAGATCCTGCAGCATGGATGAATATTACACGTCTTTAAACCATGTTTAAATAATGAAATCTACTGCGCTGTATTTCGCCAAAAGACCTCTTTCTACCGAATGATCCATTTAGAAATCGTCGATTCTACTTTTCAAGTATTTTGAATGAAGTCATGTCTCTCATAAGGCACCAACTGAATACCTATTTGCCGCATTTGGTAATATTATTTTTACCAATTTGCCCCATGCATCATGAATTTTTATTTCTACACCCTCCTGCATGCGATTTATTTGTATAATATCAATCACAGGATTAGGATAAATAGTGATCAAACCTTTTGCATTGAAAAAGATCTATTCCACATTACCCTAAACTGCTTCTTCATCCTGCACTAAGTAATTCGGCTAAAG
>JBDTEF010000156.1:0-2511 GCA_039922615.1 Ginsengibacter sp. | reverse complement strand
TCAGATGAACAGGGTAATTTTTCTATCAGGCTTCCGGATGGAGGATATTCACTAACCGTAACTTTTTCAGGTTATGAAACAGAAGTAGAGCGTGTAAATAACAATAATCCTGCAAATGCAAACCTTATTTTTTCCATGCAGCCACAGGTAAAATCTTTGGAGGAAATATCAATAGTCATTTCTAATGAAGTAGAAGATGGTTGGGAAAAATATGGTTCTTTTTTTAAAGATAATTTTCTAGGTCAATCGGCTTTTGCGAGTCAATGTGTAATTACCAATCCTGAAATGCTTCATTTCTTTTTTTATAAAAAGAAGAACCGATTAAAAGTTACTGCAACAGAACCTTTGCTGATTGATAATCCTGCATTGGGCTATAGGATAAAATTTGCGATTGATTCATTTACTACCGATTATAATAGTAATACCAGTCTATTTATTGGATATCCATTATTTGAAGAAATGCAAGGGGACCAGGAGCAGCAGAAAGTTTGGCAAAATAACCGCGCAACGGCATATGAAGGATCGATGCTTCATTTTATGCGCAGCCTTTATGATTCTACTTTGGCTGAAAATGATTTTTATATCCGATTCATTTTTGATAAGGATAAAAAGAAAGACGTAAACAGACTGGATGTTATCCCGAATTCTTTGGTATTTAAAATGCTGAATTTTTCCAGGAATAAACGCAATAATACTGTTCAATTTTTAGTGCCCGTAGCAGACCTTGCTATTATTTATAAAGAAAGTCCTGATTCAATATATTTAGAAAAATATCCCGGAGTAAATGCTAAGCTTCAAATTTCAACGCTCAAATTTATCGATCACACGGACCCAGTAATCATTGAGCGAAATGGATTTTATTATGACCAGGATAACCTATTAACCAATGGTTACCTCGCATTCAAAAAAGTAGGAGATATGCTGCCTTATGATTATAACCCTGATGAAATGCCAAAGCAAAACGATTCTATACCGGAAGTAAAAAAGCAAGATATTCCAAATAATAATGCTGATATTAAACAATAGCGAAAAGCTCGTGTAAAGTAGAGCAGGTATGGTTTTGGATAGCAGAATGACTTATAGTTGCATAGGTGGCAATTGTACATGCAGGTGCTAAATCTTTCAATTACCTGCACCAATTTTTATTTTAAATTCTTAATTTTTTCCCAGATTTCAGGTAATCGTTTTATCAAAACCAATTCTTTACGCCTTGCATAAAATTCCTGTATCGGAGTGCCCCAATATGTTTTATTTCCTGCGATGGAAGAGGTAATCCCGGCCTGTCCCATTACTACCGCATTTTCCCCGATATTAATGGTTTTATTTACCCCTACCTGTCCCCAGAGTGTTACGCCATTTTCCAGGACTGTGCCACCGGCAATACCTACCTGTGCTGCTAACAGGCAATTATCACCTATTACTACATCATGTCCGACATGAACCAAATTATCTATTTTGGTTCCTGTGCCGATAATAGTTGAATCGCTGACACCTCTGTCTATGGTGCAGTTACAGCCAATTTCCACCTGGTCTTTAATAATGACAATGCCGCAACTTTTCATTTTTTTAAACCAATGCTGCCGGTTTTTTTTGGTGTTGAAATAAAAGGCATCACCACCGATAACAGTGCCCGAATGTATCTCTACATTATCACCTATTATAGTGTCGTCATAAATACAAACGTTTGGATGAATAATGCAATGGTGGCCGATTTGCACATTATTCCCAATAAAAACGTTTGGCATAATTACCGAATCTTTTTCCACCCTAGAAGAGTCACTGATCATTTGTTTTGATGGATTAAAAGGCCGGAAATAATTGGCAATTTTCAGGTATGCTTCAAAGGGATCATCTGCAATAAATAATGTCTTTCCTTCCGGTACTTCTTTGTCTGCATTTATAATGATAAAAGTAGCTGCACTATTCAAACATGCATCATAATATTTCGGATGATCAACAAAAACAATGTCTCCTTCTTTTACTTTGTGAATCTCATTAATGCCTGATGCCGACGCATCTTCAACACCTTTTATTTTAGCGTCAATAAAATCCGCTATCCAATGAGCAGAAACGGGAGAAGGAAATTCCATGTAATTAATTTTTTGCAAAGATATCATTTGTCTAAAAAAGCAAATTGTTTAAAAATAATTTCATTTTTATGTAAAGGAATTGTAAAATAATTTCTTTTAAAAACAAGTTGGTTTAAATTATAATTCCGTTATTTATTTTACTATTTCTTTTAAGAGTTTAATTATAAAATATTGGATGGAATTGTACGAAACTCATTATTAACAAGGGTTGTATAATTTTAACTCCTTTTTTTTGATGAACAGAAAATAATTGTTCAGTGAGTAAAATAAAAATTGCGCCTTTATTTCATAAAATGATTTTTTACGCTTATCCACAAATGTTGATAAAAAAATAAAATATTTTTTGTCAGATAGCAAAAATTAATTTTAATATTGTGTAGGGAATTTTTTTCCTGTACTTACTAACCCATCAACATAATAA
>JBDTEF010000155.1:0-11795 GCA_039922615.1 Ginsengibacter sp. | reverse complement strand
CTCCCATAATAATATAATCTGTCAATTTCTCTGCATTCTCCAATTGCTCACTGGCACCTAAAGTAGCCAGGGCTATTGGCAGATCGAATGCAGTACCACTTTTGCGAATATCTGCCGGTGCAAGATTGACGACAACTTTGATCCGGGGGAAATGATAGCCATTTGCTTTAATCGCACTTTCCATTCTTTCCAGGCTTTCCTTTACGGCATTATCTGCCAGGCCTACGATTGTCGTAAACTTACCGCTACTTACATTCACCTCCACTGTAATAGTGATGGCTTCTACTCCGTAAACAGCGCTGCCGAAAGTCTTGACTAACATATAATGAAATTAACGAAAATAGTTCGTAAATGAATGAGGTATCATTTCCTGTAGAAAAGTTCTGAAAAAGAAAAAAGAAGGGGTAATCAAACCTTTCCCCCCAATCCATCCAACAATTCAATCACCTTTTCTCTTTTTAAAATCAGATATCCCAGCCGGTCATTACTAATTCCATCTTTTAACTGGTAACTAAATGTAAGCTGGTCGCCACTCACATCTGTTTCGAAATATTGAAAATCTATGTTGGGGTATTTTTTTAAATTATTTCCTATTTCATATAAATGAGTAGATAAAATAAATAGCGATTTTTTTATTTTTATCAAACCCTCTATCACTACTGTACTGCATTTCATGGCATCCTGGACATTGGTGCCTTTAAAAAGTTCATCAATTAAAATCAACCATTTTCGGCCATCATTTACTTTCAGAATAGTGTTTTTTATTCTTTGTACTTCGTTGTAAAAATAGCTTTCACCTTTCACCACGTTGTCCACCACATTTATATTACTCAGCAAACCATCAAATAATGACAACTTCATGGATTCAGCCGGCACACCCATTCCGATATGCGCCAGGAATACAGCACTACCAATGGCTTTGATAAAAGTACTTTTACCCGCCATATTTGCCCCGGTCAAAAAAATGAAATTATGGTCTCTGTTTAATTCTACGTCATAAGCTACCGGATCATTGAGCAGAATATGATAAATTTTATTTCCTTTTAAGACAGGTTCTGTTGATTCATAAAATTCAGGAAATGATAAATCATATTTCTCCACTGCCATTGCCATTCCATACCAGGCATCTAACTTATAATAAAGCTCAATTAATTCAAACAAATTTTGTTTGTAATGATAACGAATATAGTGTGCGAGCGCAAGAATCTCAGATTGGGAAAGATGCTCCTTTTTCTCTCTTGCCAAAACAATAGCCAATGGTGACTTTGATAAAAGGATTTGCGCTTTTTCTAAAACCATTTTTAGATTATCAGGCGCATTTTCTTTTAAAAATAGATCTATGATCTTGTGTATCCCTTTAAAAAAATCAAATGTGTGCCCGACTGAATAACGAATCAGGGAAAAATCTGCTTTATGCATTAAAATATAATATTTGGCAGACGCCGGAGTTGGTCTCGCAGGCGGCTCATCTATGACTGTTTCAAAAAATTTATGAATCATCAGAATAGAGCCATTGCTTATTGAAAGCGGCCACTGGACAGCATCAGCTAGAATTATTTTTAAGGTATCCTGTACCTGCTGAATCTCGCGAATAGAAGATAAGGAGTGATTGAACATTCTCTTTAGCGTTTCTCTGCCACCAACTGTTTTGGTCAAATTTAATTTATGGAAAACAGATAATTCTTCCTCGCGATTAAATATTGAAAGATCCCCTAAAGTGGTTTTATCAGTTTCCAATTCGTTTATTTTTTAAATCTTCCCGGAAGAAAAAGTTTATTTTAAATTGCCTGACTATGTTCCTGGCATAGCAATTATTTTGTTCAAATTGAAAACATTCATCTGTGTTAAAGATGACAACAATTAAACACCTTAACAATATACTGATAATCGATTGCATATTTTAAGAATATTGTAAAAGGAGTATTGCTAATATTTACGGTCAAAAAAAGTTATTAGCTAAAAGAACTTCGGCCATTGAATCTTTTGAAAAATAGTTACAAAGAGCGCAATTCTAATTTTCACAATTTAAATAAAGTTCGCAGGTTTTAAAACCACGGCCATCATTCATTCAGCATCTTTACTTAACCAAAATGATAGGCGACAATTTGATATAACCGTTGTTCAAACACATTCAAACATTTATCGATGATTGGAAAATGCCAACCTTTCTCCCTTTACAGATTCATCGAACCAATGTTTTCCATAATCATTTTTATATACGAGATTTCCATTCACAAAAACCTGTTCAATTTTTGCCGGCAAAGTTTCGCCTTCTAACGGACTCCAGCCGCATTTATATAAAATATTTTCTTTTGAAACGGTAGTTTTATCTTTTAAATTGACCATGACCAAATCTGCAACATAGCCTTCCCTGATATAACCCCTGTCTTTTATAGTAAAGCAATCAGCCACTGCATGGCTCATTTTCTCGGCAATTTTTTCCAGGGATATTTTACCTTTTTCAAAATTGGAAAGCATCATCAAAAGAGGATGCTGCACCAGTGGTAAACCTGCATGTGCATGTTCATATGGTGGTAGTTTTTCTTCTAAAGTGTGAGGCGCATGATCTGTCGCTATTACATCTAACCGATCATCCAGAAGGGCTTTCCACAATGCATCTTTATTGAAAGCGGCTTTTATTGCAGGATTACATTTTATCAGGTAGCCCAATTCTTCGTAATCATCTGCAGTGAAATGTAAATGGTGCACACATACTTCGGCCGTAATTCTTTTTTCTCTTATGGGTAAATGATTTTCAAAAAGAGATAATTCTTTTTCTGTTGATATGTGTAAAACGTGTAAGCGACTATTGTATTTTTTTGCCAGCGAAATGGCAAAGGAAGAAGAAGCAAAGCAGGCATTTTCATCCCTTATCACAGGATGATCAAAAATTTCCAGAACTGGTTTTATACTTTTTAATTGCCTGTAATTTTGTGTAATTATTTTTTCGTCCTCACAGTGTGTGGCAATGAGCAATTCACTTTCACTAAAGATCCTGTGTAAGGCCGGCTCGCTATCCACCAACATATTACCTGTACTGGATCCCATAAATATTTTAACGCCGCATACCACACTCTTCATCTTATTTACTTTCAACACCTCTTCTGCATTGGTATTACTAACTCCCATATAAAAGGAATAATTAGCTACTGAATTTTTAGAAGCATTTGCATATTTCTCTTCCAATAATTCAATTGTTAGCGCATTGGGTATTGTATTGGGCATCTCCATAAACGAGGTTACACCTCCCGCAATAGCAGCTTTACTTTCTGTATAAATTGTCCCTTTATGGGTAAGGCCAGGATCGCGAAAATGTACCTGGTCATCAATCACCCCGGGAAAGAGATGTTTATCTTCTGCAATTATTTCACACACTTTTTCTTTGACATCAATGCTATTGTCAATACGTTCTATTCTGCCATTTTTCAAATAAATATCTTTTTTTTCAATTTTATTTTCATTTACGATAGAAATCTGTTTTAAAAGATACTTTTGCATACATTTAATATAAAATTATTAAAACTAACCAGATGCAAATTATAAAAAGTGTTTTTATTTTCGCGCTACTATTTTGTCCGGTGTTTATTATCGCACAAACGACCTATCTCCAGGATGGGTCCAAAGAATATAGGTTGGTGGATAGACTTGAGATTAAATATGGTAATAACACAGGCATTAATTTCGGAGGCATAAAACCCTATACCCGGAGAGATATTGTGAGAGAAGCGGAATTTATTGACAGTTCATTTGGTGCTAGTTCTGCTTCATCAACACCAAATTTATCAGGTATAAATCTTACGCCTGTTGATAAATATAATTTGCAAAGTTTATTGATGAATAACTCTGAATGGGTAACCGGAGATAAAACAAGTTTTTTAAGTAAAAAGCCTATTCTTAAATCATTTTATGTCACCAAACCTAATTTGTTGGAAGTAAACGTTAAGGATTTTTATCTTGCTGTAAACCCAATCATTTCTTTCCAGTTGGGTAAAGAGTCTAATAGCGATGAAACTATTTTTTTAAATCAGCGTGGCGTTACAGCCCGTGGTATGATTGCACGCCAGATTGGATTTTCCACCACTATATCTGACAACCAGGAAAGGCCACCTTCATTTGTCAGAAATTATGTTGCTGAAAACAGGGCTTTACCTGGAGAAGGATTTATAAAAAAATACAAAACTGACGGGCTCGATTACTTTAATGGTAGCGGATATATCACTTTTAATGTAGCACATTATGTAGATGTTCAATTTGGTTACGATAAAAATTTTATAGGAGATGGCTACAGGAGTTTATTCCTTGATAATTATGGAAACAATTATTTATTCCTAAAATTAAATACCAAAATATGGAAATTTAATTACCAGAATTTGTTCATGGAACTTATTCCGCAATTTGAAAAAGATAAAGGCGATGTATTGTTAGACAGGAAATATGCTGCCATGCATCACCTAAGTATGAATGTAACAAAGTGGCTGAATGTAGGTTTATTTGAAGGAATTATTTTTGGCCGAACGAATCACTTTGATTTTCAATATTTAAATCCGATCATCTTTTTACGCCATATAGAAGGTACCATTGGAAGCCCGGACAATGCGTTGGCAGGTTTCGACTTTAAAGCAAATGTGGCTCATCGCTTTCAATTCTACGGACAATTCATTTTGGATGAATTTAATTCCAAAACAATATTTAGTAACAAAGGAAGCTGGTTGAATAAATACGGCTATCAGTTAGGTGCAAAATATGTAGATGCTTTTACTGTTAAGAATCTTGACTTACAGGTAGAAACCAATAGAGTAAGGCCTTTCGTGTATTCACATTCCGATTCAGTTGCTAATTATACCCATTACAATCAACCTTTGGCGCATCCTTTGGGTGCTAATTTCCAGGAATTTATTGGGATCATTAAATACCAGCCTTTACCAAAAGTTCGTTTTGATGCACGAATTATTTATTATTACAAAGGGTTGGATTCAGCAGGTGTAGATGAAGGTGGAAATATATTCGAGCTATACACCAAAAGGACAAGGAGCGATGGATATTTCGTGGGTGGCGGTAATCGGACTGAAGTAGTGAATGCTTCTGCTACATTAGGTTATGAACTCCGTGAAAATCTTTTTATAGAAGGTAATGTGCTTTTTAGAAAACAAACGGGCATTCAGGATATAAATGTGTTCAACATTGGATTGAGGTGGAATGTAGGAAGAAAAGATTACAGTTTTTAAGTATTGACAGATAAAAGTTTAGACAGATAATAGACTGAATTAATATACTCATTTTTGCCAGCAAGCAAATTTGTGAGAAAGATTTTTTGGCGAGGTTTAAAAGAAATTTTTGCAAGTGTCTTATAGTGTCAAATTTACTAGCTACTATCTACAACCTACCGCCTGATACCTGATACCTGAAATCTTATTCCACCGTTAGAGAGAAAGTGATCATTCTTGAATTGATTTTATCTATCACATTAGAATATCTCAGGTTCACGTCCCGGTCATGTAGATTGATTAATCCACTGCTTAATTTTATTTCCGGAGATAATACAAAAAATTTAAAATATAGGTGGAAACCAATGCCCAGTTCGGCACTAAGGTCACTTCTGTTTAATTTGATCAGGTCTTCGGCTTTCTGAGCTTTTGCATTACTTGCCAGGTCATAATCAAATTTTCCCCCCACGAAAGTGTAGACTTTTAAATTGCCGATTCGGTCGCTGCTAAAGGCCAGGTGCACGGGAAAACTTAGGGTAATTGATTGTATTTTTTTAGTAACAGACGTATCTGTTGTATACTTTTCTTTATATAAAAAAGCTTTTTCTGAAAAAGTAAGGTCAAGCGGGTGTAGGCGCAAATCAAAATGATTACTCATACGCAAGTTTACCAGCCATGCAAGATTGACGCCTGAATTGTTGACACTCTCCACATCCATTATACTATCATATTCCAAAAACCTGGGGTGGTGAGTAAAGTTGAAATGAGACTGATTATATCCCAGGTTGATACCAAAGTGATATGGTTTATCATCATGGGAATCCTGGTTTACATCACCGCCAAGCTGTGCGAAAGACGCAAGAGTACAAAACAAAAAAAGAGAGGTAAATATTATTTTACTCCGGAATAAATGGTGCATGTTTCTAGTGTCAATGTTTTGTAAAAAGCATTTCGATAATTGGATTGGTTTAAAATTTTAATAAAGGCTGTTTTTTCAGGAAATTCCGTAATCGATTCATTGAGGTATTGGTAAGCATCATTGTTTTTAGCAATTATCTTTCCGATTTTTGGGGTAATATATTTCATGTAGAAATGGTAGAGTTGTTTGATCACTGGTGCAGATGGCTTCGTACATTCCAAAATGATCAGTTTGCCACCTGGTTTCAATACTCTTCTTATTTCCGATAATCCTTTTTCTAAATTTTCAAAATTTCTTACACCGAAAGCAACTGTAACTGCATCAAATGAATTATCGGCAAATTCAATAGCTTCACTATCTCCTTGAATTAACTCGATTTTATCCTGGAGATTTGCCTTGATAATTTTTTTTCTCCCGATATCCAACATTCCTTCACTGATATCAATGCCTATGATTTTATTGGGATGGAGCATTTCATTGCAGGTGAATGCAAAATCACCAGTTCCTGTCGCTACATCTAAAATATATTTTGGCTGATCAGGAATCAGTTGTTGAATGGCTTTTTTGCGCCATCCGACATCTATTCCTGCACTAAGAAAACGATTCAGAAAATCGTATCGAAATGCGATCTTGTCAAACATAGTTTCTACCTGTTTCTTTTTGCTATCAGCAGATTGCTTAAAAGGAACCACCGTATCATGGGCATAATGAGTCATCTGCTCAAAGATAGTTTTTTGCCTTAATATCATTTAACATTCAGCATTCTTTCACTTTTATTTCTGAAAATATATTTCATTGTATAAATATAAATTGTGATTTATCATTAATTGATTTAGTTAATTTGATGAAATGATTTATTTGTATCTATGTGGTCACGGTGTCTGTGTGGTAAATCCTTCTCTTTAAAAACTCTTTAACTTCCAGGATTCTTTTACCATTGAGGCACAAAGAGTAAAAATGGGAAATGATAATTGTATTGCATAAAACCTGAATTTTATTCAATAAAAATTCACTTTACTGTATAATTTTTTCCTGATTTATAGTTGCCCATTTTTTGAATGTATCTTGCAAGCTATGCATATTAAAAAAGCCGAATATCTTATCAGCAGCCCGGAGATCGAAAAATGTCCTTTGCCGAACCTGCCGGAATATGCATTTATTGGCAGAAGTAATGTGGGTAAATCTTCGTTGATTAATATGCTTTGTAATAATGATAAATTGGCTAAAACTTCCAATCAGCCCGGGAAAACCCAATTGATTAATCATTTTGAAATAATCAGTGTATCTAAACCGGGAGAAAATGACAGTACGAAATGGTATCTCGTTGATTTGCCGGGCTATGGATTTGCAAAAATTTCTTTGAGAAGCAGGAGAAGATGGGAACAAATGATTGAGAATTATTTAAGAAGAAGGGAAAACCTGGTAAAGGTTTTTGTGTTAGTCGATAGCCGGCATACTCCTCAAAAACTGGATTTGGAATTTGTGCAAAAACTGGAATTATGGCAAGTGCCTTATGCAATTGTCTTTACAAAATCGGATAAAGAAAAACAGGCAATAGTCAGTAAAAATGTAAAATCATTTTTGAATAAATTACTGGATACGCAACAATTTTTGCCGCAACATTTTGTGACGAGTGCGGAAAAGAAATTGGGAAAAAATAAGATCCTTGACCTAATCACTGAATCCAATATGGAATGGAAAAAGGGTGGGGATTGATTGGATTAATGATCATCTTTTTTATCACAGATTCAGCATGTGATCTACGCTGTTGTTTACTTTTATTTCTAAAATCATTTTTGGCACTTACTGAAAATTAAATAAACATTGCTTTTAAAGATTCAGCGATGTGATATGAATAAAATTAATTGGGTGGAGTTTATTAATTTCACCTGATTATTATTCCAAGTCTTCATGATAACTGCTATAAACATAAATGAATCTGATTTATGGGAAAATTTTTTGAAAGGAAATGATGAAAGTCTTGAAAAGATTTACCGTGTATATTTTGATGATTTATATGCTTATGGAAATAAATTATTTGATGATAAAGCTTTTTCAGAAGATGTGATACAAGACTTGTTTGTAAAACTGATTCAAAGAAGGGAAAACCTTTCACCAACAACTTCCATAAAATTTTATCTTTTTCGGTCATTCAAATCCATTGCTTTTGACAAATTGAAAGTGAGTAAGCGTTACAAGTTAACTGTGGTAGAGGAAAATAATAGTTTTCCTGTAGAAGTGAATCCTGAAAATCAATTGATTGAAAAAGAAGATGACCAGGAAATAAGCGTAAAACTGAATGCAGCTATTCAAGCGCTTACTCCCCGTCAGCGCGAGGCTATTTTCCTAAAATATTCGGAAGGATTTTCTTATCCGGAAATTACTTCTATGTTAGATCTCACACCTAAAGCTACTTATAAATTGATGGCCAGGGCTATTGATGCGCTTAAGGATCACGTTGGGATAATGGTGCAGTTTATTTTTTCTATAAAAATTTTAATAGCAAATTTTTAAACCTGATACCTGATACCTAATACGTTAATTAATTTACCCACCTTGGGGTAAAAATGAATTCTTTTTCGTTTTAATTAAAAGCCATCATTCTTAATGGAGTAAATGGAAGGAGAAATATGCAGAACTCTTACGACCAATATAAAAATTCAGATTCATCCGGATTCATACTGGATGAGGGTTTTATTAATTGGGTCATCAACCCGGATTCTAAAAGCGAAGCTTATTGGAATGGCTTTTTGGCTGAGAATCCAACACAGGCAAAAAATATTGGGGAGGCAAAAAAAGTTATTCTTTCATTTCAGCAAAAAAAGGAAAAAGCACCGGAAGCGGTAAAAGACAGCGTTTGGCAGTCAGTACTTTCAAGAACGCAGATGCCAAAAGTAATGATCATGCGCAAATCACGTGTATGGATGGCTGCAGCTGCGGCTATTTTCGTTTTGGTTTTAGGTGGCACTGCCTGGTATTTCTTTAATAATGCTGCTGAAAGCGCATCCCCGGTAATAGCAAAAATAGAAGTGAAAAATGACGTCGCACCAGGTGGAAATAAAGCCACTCTTACACTTTCAGATGGTAGTAATATCATCCTTGATAGTGCGCAAAACGGTTTGCTTACCAGGCAAGGAAATGCTCATGTGATGAAAACTGAAAATGGGAGATTAGTTTATCAAAAACAAACCGGGGAGCCTGTCGCAGTTCAATATAATACCATCTCCACGCCGCGTGGAGGCCAATACCAGCTTACATTGTCTGATGGCTCACAGGTATGGTTAAACGCAGCAAGCAGCATAACATTTCCAACATCATTTACAGGAGATAAGAGAGAAGTGAAAATAACCGGTGAAGCATATTTTGAAGTAGCACACAATGCTGCAATGCCCTTTGAAGTAAATGTTGCAGGCAAAGAAGAAGTGCAAGTATTGGGTACACATTTTAATATCAACTCTTACAGCGATGAGCCTGCGGTAAAAACAACATTGCTGGAAGGAAGTGTGAAAGTGAGTAAAGGTCTATCAAATATATTGATAAAGCCGGGAGAGCAGGCAGTTTTAACTGGCAATACTAACAATATTGTTGTAAAACAAAATGTGGATATGGATGAAGTGATTGCATGGAAGAATAAAAAATTTGTATTCCAGGATTTAGATCTAAAATCGATCATGCGGCAGGTGGCAAGGTGGTACAATATTGATGTTTCTTATAAAGGCAATATTTCAAATGATGAATATGTAGGTATTATTTCCCGCGATGTAAATATATCAGAAATTTTAAAAATGTTGGAAACATCAAGTGATTTAAAATTCGAAATCATCGGAAAAAATGTAATAGTAAAAAATTAGAAAGACCAAAAAAAACCGGACATGCAACGAACATATCCCGCTTCCTAAACATTTTGCAATGAATAGTGAAAAAGGGTCAGAAAATAAATAAAACGCAATTGGATCATCTATTTTCAAACCTAAACTCTGCAAAAGTATGAATTTACTCACATGTAGTAAGCAACAACCGGCTGTTTTAACTTCCTTTAAAAAACGGGACCGGTTTCTTACTCCACAAATTTTGAAAGCATTGAAATTGACTTTCATTTTACTGACTGCCTTTTTTCTACATGTATCGGCAACAGGTTTATCCCAAAATGTAACCATTTCTCTTAAGAATGTACCTGTAGAAAAGGTCTTTAAGGAAATTGAACACCAGACAGGCATTGGCTTTTTCTATTCCAAAAAAATGCTTCGGGATGTTCAGAGAGTTTCCATTGAAGTTAAAAATGCACCAATAGCAGTAGTATTGAAACAATGCTTTAAAGATCAGTCTCTGGATTTTACCATGCAGAATAATACTATTATTATAAAGAAAGAGAACATGACTCCAGTGAAGGGAATTCCGGAAGTGATGAATGTAAACCCACCTCCGAAAGCCATCAGGGGTTTGGTAAGTGGTGTTGACGGAACTCCTTTAAGTGGTGTATCAGTCACTATAAAAGGCAGCACCAATGGAACCACCACTAATGAAAAGGGTGAATTCACACTTGATAATATCAAAGAATCTGAGGTAGTTGTATTTTCATCGGTAGGTTTTAACTCTCAATCAATAACCATCGGTACCAAATCATTTATCAAGGTGACACTCATAGCTGCGAACAAGGAAATGGAAGAAGTTGTAGTGGTTGGGTATGGTTCTACAAAGAGGAAAGATTTGACAGGTTCGGTAGCTACTGTTAAGGTAGATGAAATAAAAAACGTACCATTTACGAGTATAGATCAGGCATTATCCGGAAAAGCTGCCGGAGTACAGGTTGTACAGGGAGATGGCTCTCCGGGAGGCGTAGCCAGTATTCGTGTAAGAGGTGGTACATCTATACTTGGAGGAAATGATCCATTGTATATAATTGATGGAGTGCAGGTAACACCACGGGACCGATATATAGCAACCCCCGGCGAAATAGTGGATCCAATTGCGCAGTCTGCAGGTAATTCATCAGCAAATGGCGCACTATCAGGCTCATTTGCCCGTGGCTTGAATAGCCTGGCAGGCCTTAATATAAATGATATTGCAACTATCGATATCTTGAAAGACGCGTCTGCTACTGCGATTTACGGATCTAAGGCTGCCAATGGCGTGGTGATAATTACAACCAAAAAAGGAAGCTTTAATGAGAAACCAATTTTTGAGTTTAATAATTATACAGGTGTCTCGAAACCAATTAAAGCCAAACTTCTCAATGCAGATCAATACAGAAGTGTACTTAAAGAAGCCGCTCAGAATTTGGTGGATGCTCAAACTGCTGCTGGTGATCCTATAAGTACGATACCCGAAAAAATACTAACTGATCCTAATTTTCTAGGAAACGCAAATACAGATTGGCTGGGCCTTGTTTTGCGTAATGGCATTTCTCAAAATACTGATATTTCTATAAGAGGTGGCAGTAAATCTTCACGATACTATACTTCCTTATCCTATACGAACCAAACAGGTGTGGTACTAGGAACTGATTTTAAGCGCATTTCAGGTAAAATAAATTTTGACAATGACATTACCGATAAAATTAAGTTTATTACCAATATCAATTTTGGGTTTACCCGTAATAATATTACAAATGGCGCATATTCACAGGCGCTATATGCTCCGCCGACGAAAAAACCTTACAATGATGATGGTAC
>JBDTEF010000154.1:0-3043 GCA_039922615.1 Ginsengibacter sp. | reverse complement strand
TATTTTTTGGAAGGGTATATTTAAAATAAATGGTTTTTCAGACATACCTATTATTTCAATTTTCTCATTTGGTTCAATTTTATCAACTATCATTTGAGGAAATGCTGTATTATAAAACTTTGCATCTAATTTTGTTATTGTTCCATTTTTATCAAATTCAACATTATTTCTCAAGTGTAACTCACATAATTGAGGAATGCAGGATACACCAACAGGGTCAGGCTGATCTTTAAATTTTCGAATTAATTTGTTTGGGTCTTCAATATTGGGTAACGGTTTATCTATGTAGTCTTCTTTTAAATAATGATATCCTTTTCCCAGAGGATTGTTTCCATGAGGTATTAATAATCCATCCCATGCTGCTGTTCCACCATAAGCATTATTTAGAGTTAATGGCATTTCTGTAAATTGCTTTGGCGTACTAATATCTAAACCTAAAATCGATTTTTCCCACTTTCTATCTCCAAAAACAACAACTTTATTGATGGTTTTATTATTATGTTTTACCGTCACTTCCATTGATCGTACAGGAACTCCATTGGGGGATTTTGCCCTACCTAAAAGTATTATATCTACGCCCCCACGCTTAAAAACGTCGTCCGATTCTATGGGTCCATATTCGCTTTGCCAAAGTTGACGACTGAGTTTCCACTCCTGGTTCTGACTTACAACAGCATTGCCATCTTTGGCAATATCATAGGTAACTCTAACTGCAACAGACATTGCAAATTTATCATCATCCAATCCTGATTTAAACATAAGGGCAGGATATGGCGTATTGTTTATTAATTCCATGGTTTATTCCTCGCAGTTTAGCAAAACAGATTCTCCATCTAACTTTACATAATCATTTGCTTTAATTTCAGCATTTCCGAGGGTGGCTGTTATTTTTTGAATTTGTGCTATTTGCTTATTAGTACCACCAACTTCAGTAAGTAAGTCTTTTTTAACTTCCTGCACCAAATTCCCGGCTGTTTTTATATTGATTTGTTCTGATGCTTCTATATTTATTTTTTTTGAAGAAAGGTTTAGTTCATTTGTGCTGCAGATATTCAATTCAGTAGCTATCAAATTGACGATCAATCCCTTTTCCTGGATGTTTATCACCAATTGCACTACCTGGTCTTTACTAAACAGTTTAAGCTCATTATTATATTCATCTATCACAAGTATATTTCCCGCTGCAAACTGAATTGTTGATTTACCCGGTTGTTTATTAACGGTAGTAGAAAAGTCAAATGTGTCGGTAGTTTTTTGCATATCTCTGATTCGAATTGTTCTTTTTTATTAACCATTTATTTCTACTATGCCACCCTTAACTTCAGCTTTACCTGTGGCTTCTACCGTTACCTTTGCCCCGCTTACTTTTGCTGTGGTAACTCCTTTGACTTTCGCTGTTTTGGCAAACATAGTAGCCGTGTCTGCTTTCATCAGCGCTGAGCTTCCGCTTACCTTAAATTTGGTATTATGATCTTTCCTCATTGAGGCTTCAGTCGTTCCATGTATGTCAATTGCAGCAGATTTTATTCCGATTTCCGATGGCCTTATTACTATATATGAATCTCCTACAACCAAGGAAATTTCTGCACTTGCTTTAATCATAATATTGCCAGCGCCATCCAGATGCACAAAATTTCCCTCTGGGTCCACCATCCAGAGTTCATTGCCATTTATTTGAATATAACCTCCGCTTAAGGCCGTTAAACTTTTTACCGAATTTCCGGAACCACCGCCACCACCATTCTTTCCATGAAATAAACTTCCCATTACAAATGGACGATCAGGATCATTGTACCTGAAGCAAACCAAGACCTGATCACCTTTTTCAGGTATCGCTACAAAACCCCTGTTTCTGGCTCCATCCTTACCACCCCCTGCATCAGGTGTCATTACCCTTATCCAATCCGTCATATCATTCCCGGTTTGCCAAAGCATCTGAACCCGTACCCGGCCTGCACCATCTGGATCTTTATTATCCTTAACAGCAGCTATCTGAGGTTCTGCAAGTGGCATAACTACATTAGCTACGGGTAATACTTCCACTTCCGAAGGAACTGCTTCAAATGAATTATAGTATTTGCCATTTTCATTTACATGATGTTCGATACCGATAACCAGGAATTTTCCGTAATCTTCTCTTATATGTGACAGTTCCTGTAATTTAGAAACTTTAACATTGATAACAGAACCTATGCAAATAAGCGGATTATAACTTGTGCCTGTGAGTACTTCAAGGTTGGCTGCCATGGAAGCTTTTTGTTTTTTTACAAAATTCTCCAGGTCTGATTTATTTTCAATACGCTGCTTCACGGGCATATTTACCGGCTCTGAAAACAGGTTATCAGATTCCTTCAATATATAGCTTGCATATTGTCCCATTCCGTTAACATTTGTCGGAGCATCATAGCTTTCTATCTTATCAGTTTTTGACAGATACCCGTAATTGGTAAATTTCATTGGTTTGGCCCGCAGTGTTAGCTGCATACTGCTGATGTCTTCGCCATAAACCACTTCAATTTCCTTTATTGATGTGGGTTTGCCAAAATTAAGGTCTTTTCCATCATAATAAAAAAACTCGCTGAATTCACTGGATAGCCTGTTGATGAAATGAAAACTACTCTCCTTATACTGGCAAATATATTTTATCTGTTTTGTGTATTGGGGTTTGATACTTACATTACAATTTACCTGGTTTAAAGGTTTTGTAAGTTTTTCTACTATCTTTTTAAGATCATTCTCATAAAATGAAGAAAGATCCTGGCCATTTTCTAATAATATAGTAGGGCTATAACCTACTAAGACAATATCAGAATTAGAATTCCCTGATTGCTCCATCTTGATTTCGCAAATAATTCCTCTGAATTCATAAGCTACATCTGAAGAAAAATGCAATTGTTGTAACCTAATGAGGACAGATTTGCCAATTTTCTTTTGGGCATTTTCCAAACTGAATGATCCCGATTGTTCAAGTATGTCATGATTAAGCCGGATGGTAAATTCATGATGTGCATTAAATTTCTGTATTAGATTAATGCTCGTATAA
>JBDTEF010000153.1:0-13887 GCA_039922615.1 Ginsengibacter sp. | reverse complement strand
GTTTGCACAGTAAAAGGTACTTCCGGCACCCAATCCACATTACTTACTACATTATAAGACCAGCCATTGCGTGTAAGATTTTCAAAAGAGTAAGCATAAAATAAATTCCCCGGCTTTGGTGAAGCACTTGCACAGGTTTTAAATTTTATATCTGAAGGTATCTTATTCTGTGTTTTTAAATTTTCAAGATAAGATGTAAGTAAATAGGTTATCGCCGCTCCCTGGCTATGACCTGAAATAATAATTTCATGAATTCCTTTTTTATAAAGGGAATCAATCCTGGGTAAAATATCACGTGATAGGTAAGCAGTAGAGATTAAAAATCCAACGTGAACCGCTGCTTTCGGATCATCTGATAAATCGTATTTAAAATTAAATTCCTTTTCTAATCGAAGCTCTCCTTTGGCCGAAACCATTGCTGCATATAGGTTTGCCAGAAAGCTTACAGCTGTTTTAGTTGTACCTCTCAGATTAATGATGGCCACACCATCATCACGCATCCAGAGTTGCCAAAGATTATCTAGCCCGATTACCGGTGATTGATAAATCAATTTAGAATGTAGCGGCGCAGGCATTGTATCATAATAGGAACTATCAGCAGTTCCCCTTGCACCAACCTTTAAAAGTTCAATAAATTCATTTTTATCAAAGCCTGGTTTTAGATGCTGCGCAAATATTTGATTGCAAAATAAAAGATTAGAACAAATAATAATTGTAGTAATTAATTTCATAAATAAAAAGCTGTTTAAATTGCTGTTAACAAATTTAATGAAAGCAGTAAGAAAAATTTATTTTTCAAAAGTGAGACTATTCTTTTGCCTCTATTTCAGTTTATCAAAATTGGCGACTTTTATAAATGAAAAAGAAAAGAAGGACCATTGCAGAAATCGGGACGATTTAAAATGTAACTTTCATTTTTATTTTCTCTATCAAATACTAAAACTTTATTGGTGAAAAAAATTATCTTATTCAGTATTACTTGTTTGTTTATATCGATTTCTTTTGCACAAATTAAATCCCCGGAAGAATTTTTAGGTTATCCCATCGGCACCAGGTATACGCCGCATTATCAGATTGTAAATTATTTTCAATACATCGCGCAAGCAGCGCCTGGTATGGTTAAGCTGCAGAAATATGGTGAAACAAATGAACACCGGCCGCTTTATTTATCCTTTATTTCTACCAAAGAAAATATAGGAAACCTGGATAAAATAAGAATGAATAATATGGCGCTGGCCAATAGTTCTGCTGATAAAATAACGCCTACCGAAGAAACCCCGGTTATTGTTTGGCTTAGCTATAATGTACACGGTAATGAAACGTCATCTTCAGAAGCATCAATGCTTACATTATATGCATTGGTGGATCCTTCTAACCAGCAATCCAAAGAATGGTTGAGAAATACAGTCGTTATCATTGACCCATGTCTGAATCCTGATGGAAGAGACAGGTATGTCAATTGGTACAATACCATGATAGGAAAGGATTACAACCCACTAACCATTTCACGCGAGCACAGAGAACCATGGCCTGGAGGAAGAAGTAATCATTATAATTTTGACCTGAATCGTGATTGGGTTTGGCAAACACAGGTGGAAAGTCGGGCCCGGGTAGCGCAATACAATCAGTGGTTACCGCAGGTACATGTTGACTTTCATGAACAAGGGGTAAATGAACCTTATTATTTTGCGCCGGCCGCAGCTCCTTATCACGAAGTACTTACAAAATGGCAAAGAGATTTTCAAAAAACCATTGGCAAAAGCAATGCAAAATATTTTGATAAAAATAGCTGGCTGTATTTTACGAACCATCGTTTTGATTTATTTTATCCTTCTTATGGCGATACGTATCCTTTATATAATGGATCTATCGGTATGACATTTGAACAGGGTGGAATTTCAGCTGGATTAGGAATCATGACAAACGAAGATGACACGTTAACCCTTACTGATAGAGCACTCCACCATTTTACAACTTCCATGAGTACAATTGAGACTTCTTCCAATAATGCTTCAAAATTAATACAGAATTTCCATCAATATTTCAATGATGCAGTAGATGGAAAAGTAGGCTTTTATAAAACTTATGTCATCAAAAATAATCCGGATGACAGAGAGCGTATCAATGCTTTTCTGCAATTACTGGATCAAAACAGTATCCAATACGGAACTTCATCCGGCAGTGCAAAAGGATTTCATTATCAGAATAAAAAAGAAGAAGGATTCACCATTAATAACAGCGATATCGTCATTAGCGCCACACAAGCAAAATCAGTGATGGTAAAGGTTTTGATGGAGCCGCAAAGTGTTTTGGAAGACTCTGTTACTTATGATATTACCGCCTGGTCATTGCCCTATGCTTACGGGTTAGATGTGTATGCTACCACACAAAAAATGAGCGTTAATACGCAAAAATTAAAATCAAGTTTCACTAATAATCCAGGTGAAGATGCTTATGGTTATGTCATTCGTTGGCAAGGCGTTTCCACGGTAAAGACCATTGCACAATTATTGAAAAAAGGAATTAAAATGCGGTATACGGAAACTCCTTTTGAAATGAATGGTCAATCATATGGCAGTGGTTCAGTCATTATTACCAAAAAAGGAAACAGTGAATTAGGCAATAATTTATGGAAAACAGTAAGCAGCATTTGTAATATGAACCAGGTACCCATAAATGCGGTTAGTACAGGAATGGTTGATAAAGGCGTTGATTTTGGGGGAGATCTTGTGCATGAAATAAAGGCTCCCCGTGTTTATATGTTAACCGGTGAAGGAGTTAGTTCTCTTGCCGCTGGCGAAATATGGAGTTTCTTCGACAATGAAATTGATTATAAAATCAATTTGATCAATGCTTCAGATTTTAATAGAATCAATTTAAATGACGTAGATGTTTTGATATTACCTGATGGTAATTACCGTTTTTTAAATGATAGCTCTTCTGCAACAAATTTAGAAAACTGGATAGAAAAAGGAGGCAGGTTAATTGCACTGGAAGGTGCTGTAGCACAGCTTTCCAAACAAGAATGGAGCACATTGAAAAAGAAAAAGATGGAAGACAATCCAAAGGATTCCGGCCAAAAAAAGTACGCATATGCTGACTTAAAAATATTTGGAAACCGGGAAAGAGATGACGTAAGCGATAATACGCCGGGAGCTATTTTTAAAGTAGATGTTGATAATACGCATCCATTGATGTTTGGTTATCCTTCTTATTATTATACATTGAAAATGGATAATTCAGTTTATGAGTTTATCAAAAAAGATGGCTGGAATGTTGGCGTTATTAAAAAAGAGAATCAAGTTTCCGGTTTTGTAGGTTCAAAATTAGAACCCCGGTTAAAAGACGGTTTGGTATTTGGTGTGCAGGATTTAGGAAGGGGTAATGTGATTTATTTAACGGATGATGTGATGTTTCGGAATTTTTGGCAAAATGGAAAATTGATTTTGTGTAATGCAGTTTTTTTGGTGGGGGAATAAGGCATTGGTTCTCATTTAAAGTTGGAGGATGAAATATACAAACACAATAGCAAGCCTAATGTAACAGTTCGGCTAATTAAATCCTGCAACCAAACATATTTCCAGGATTAATTATCTTACAGTATTAAAATTGCAAAAAAATGAAAAGAGATAAAGCAATAGATACTATTCAAAATTTTCCTGAGGAATTTGAGTTAGAAGAATTGTTGGAAAAATTAATTTTTATCGAAAAGGTTGAAATGGGATTTAAGCAACTGGAAGAAAGAAAAACTATTTCGCACGAAAAGGTGAAAGAAATAGTCAAAGAATGGTAAATATAATATAGACAGAATTTGCTATTGAAGATTAAAAATTAATTCATGAATATATTTCAAATGACTCAAAGTTTTATGCCGACGGGCTTAATGAAAAAATAATCAGCAGAGTTGATCAGTTAAAAAAATTTGCAAGATTAGGAAGAGTTGTTCCTGAATTTAACTCTGATATTATTAGAGAATTGATGGAGGGAAACTATAGAATAATTTATATTATTTATCTAAAAAACATCGCAATAGTTCGTATTCATCATTCATCACGACAACTTAAAATATAGTTCTATTCTTCTCCTTGGTTCATTCCCTCATGAACCATTCTTAAATTTTAAAATTAAGAGGTTAGAATATAAATCAACGAAAGATTTACAAGAAGTATTTTATTAGCCTTTATTCTTCCTCTAAAGACCCTAAAACGGAACTATTATTTATTTCTATATTCTCATTTTCTTCCTTCAAAATTTCAACATCTTTTAATTGTCTGTGAATGGCCCTGGTTCGCATTCCTACTACATCATCTAATTGATTTAGCCCGGTTTGAATATTTTTTTGTGCCTTATCAAGTAAACCACCAAATAGACCAAATTCTTTTTTAACTGAGCTCAATATTTTCCAAACTTCACTACTTCTTTTTTGAATGGCCAATGTGCGGAAACCCATTTGAAGACTATTTAGAATAACAGCTAATGTTGTTGGGCCAGTCACCACTACATTACATTCTCTCTGTAATTGTTCAAGGAGACTTGCATTACGCACAACTTCAGCAAAGAGGCCTTCGAAGGGTAAAAACATGATTGCAAAATTGGTCGTGTTTGGCGCATCGATATATTTACCGCAAATGTCTCTGGCCATTTTTTTAATGGTGCTTTCCAGCATTTTTTGCGCCGATTCTATCTTTTGTAAATCACCGGTGTCATAGGCCGTTTGCAAATGTTCATAAGCATCTTTAGGAAATTTAGCATCAATAGGCAACCATACATAGTCCCGATCACCTTCCTTATTCGGAAACTTTACAGCGTACTCAACGCGCTCAGAACTTCCTTGTTTAGTGGCGACATTCGCTTCATATTGTTCCGGAGCGAGAATACTTTCCAACATCATGTGCAACTGTACTTCGCCAAAACCACCGCGCATTTTTACATTACTTAATACTTTTTTTAATCCACCCACATCCTGCGCCAGGGTTTGCATCTCCCCTAATCCTTTTTGAACTTCTATTAACTGTTTGCCTACGGTCTCAAAACTTTGTCCTAACCGATCACTCAATGTTTTTTCTAATTTTTCTTCAACAGTTACCCGAATGGACTCTAGCTTGATTTCGGTATTTTTTATAAGATCAGTTTGCCTGATCTCCAATTGCGTAAACTTCTCTCTTTGCAAATCGTTGAACGACCGGATATTATTATCAAATGCTTTTTGAAAATCGTTGAATGAAATGATGAGTGATTCTCGGATTAATTTATTATCGTCTTTTGCCTGGTTATTTATTTTATCTAACAAACTACTATTGACAGTAGAAAAATCAAAAATATTTTTAGTCAGTTCTTCCCTGTTTGATTTATTGTTATTGTCCAATTTAGTTATCAATTCCGTCATCTTTTTATCCAGCGTTTTATTGATATCCTTTAATGAATTTTGGCCTTGTTCCGTAATTATTTTCAATGTATTGTTTAGCTCTTCGCGATTACTTTTTCCAATACCCAAATTTTCTTCTCTGTTTATCTTAAAATCTTCTTTAAAATTTGATTCAATTCGTGATAGACTTAATTGCAAATTTTCAATGCTGTTGATAACTGCACCAGGATTGGATTGCTTGCCTTTAGAAATAATAATAAACGTTATTACAATGAGTAAAATAATGATTACGATTAAAAGAATAATTTCCATATATATTTTTTGAAATAAAGTTAATTTGAAAAATTTTATTAAAGAATCTCTCAATGAAAGCATCGAAATCTCCACACACCTAAAACAGTCATGATTTGGATGTAAGCACCTTACTTATTTGGTTGCTTCAGCATTGCAAAAACCAATAAAGTTTATTTGAGAGCCTTTAATTAAAAGGAAGTCTACATCAAAACCTTCCTGGTTTGTATGAAGCTTGATTCATGATCTGTCTAAAATAAAACTTGCATAAATAAACGCAAAAGTAGCCTCCGTTCACTTTCACCGATTTTCATTCCTATACTCCCACGGCGCTATTGGATTATCCATCTTCCATAAACCAATTTTCGAGGCCCTGGCTTTAATTTCTGCATCCGCCATTACAGGATCCGATGATGATCAAAAATCTCCCGAAGCACCACCTCCACCGCCACTTCCACCTGAAAACAAATTGTCATCCTGGATGGTTTTATCACCTCCCGACATTGTTTCAGCAATGATTAGTCCTTCAATATTTTTCCATTCAGGTCGTGGAGAAATGATTTGAGAAGTAAAGCCACGTCTCGTTTGCCGAAGCCACTTAATCAAAAAATAAGCGACGGTAATTAATACGATTCCCAACAATAGCATCTCAATCTCCAAAGGAAGCATCGTGAAAAAATATTTATAAGTCAGAATCGCAGCCATCACTAAAAAAATACCTGTGCGAATAGGAATTAAATCTTTTTTGGCAATGCCATAAACAATATATAAAAATGGTATGGCGAATGTAAAGATCCAATAAAACCATCCAAAAGATAGCATAACAGGTTCATTAAATACCGTCATTTGAATTTCATTGATTACCCAGTAATTTCCTGATGCATAAAATACAACTAATAAAAAAATGGACAAGACAGTCATGCATTTTTCGTAAACAAAGCTTACCTTTTTACTGGTATTTTTTACAATGAAATACAAACTGCCGGAAAGGAGCATCATCACAAATGGGAAATAAAAAATGGCAGATATACCCAATTTCATCAACAATAAAAAACAAAGAACAAAAAAGAAAGCACAGGATATGATTGCCATTAATGCATCTGTGAAACGGACACTCAACCATAATGCAACTGCCATCATTATTACATTAAACAAAATCCAGGGTGTATTTATTTCAGAAATTATAAAAATACCAGCGGTAAATCCAAGAACTAAAATCATTAATGCATTGTCTACCCCTGCATTAAAATACCTTTTACTCTTAACCATCCCTTCAAGTAAAAAATAAGAAAGAATCGTCATGAAAATACTTATTCCTGCAAAGGCTTCGAAATTACTAAAACTAGTCATAAGCCCGACAAGTACAGCAGTAAAAATTAACGCTATAGTTGTTACCAAACCTAGTCCGATTGCTATAAAAAGCCCTGGAGTGTATAATTTACAAGAATAGGACCCTTCAATTTTTTGAAAGCTTTTCTGACTAATTTTTGAAGCATGGAAGTTTTCCCTTCCCTGCTCCAATATATGACAATTCAAAAGTTCGTTTATTGCGTAAGCAATCATTGGATTCTTATTTTCTTTTGTAAATTTTTAAAAACCGCGATAAGACCAATACCAGAAAGAATGAAATAAAGCACCGTTATATATATATTGGACATAGAATCAAATAACAAATTCCGAATGATCACATAACTTAAGCCGATGTAAGAATATAAGACCGTCATCACCAAAAGATAAGTTGAGCTTTTAATGCAAATTTTATAAATAAACCATACTGAAATACAGAATATTAAAAAAATGAGCAAATACAAATTTTCATAATAAAATAGCATTGAAAGAATCGATATGAAAAAAAGATTGATACCGAAATTTTTATAGGTAAAAGAGAAGTGAGCTTTAATTTTCCTGCTTTCACTTATTATTGCCATCGCAATTAAAAAAATGCCTAATACAATACCGGTAAACATCACTTTTTCTTGACTGAAATCATTATTTTGTAAAAGTTTTGTTGGGGTAATTGCAATGCCTGCCCAGGCGCCAAGATTGGTAATAGCAAGACTTAGTACACCGATATGATCAAAATAATAGGCTGCAATGAATAAAAGAATCATCGGAATAAATAAAGCAAGGCCCCAGCGATTGCCAAAAAGTTGATATTGAAATTGCAAATAAGCCACCAAAGTAAGTAGCAGTAAGCAGCCTACTAACAGGATATAATCAGACCAGATAGAGGTATTATTAATTTTTGACGAACGAAAACCTGTGGCATTTTTGAAACACCATGCAAAACAGGCAACCATCAAAACAGATATGATAATTAATAGCACATCATGACCAATTGAGTCAATATTTTTGTAGATAAGAATTCCCAAAGATGTAGTCACAAGCAACACGCCGAGGTATAAAATTGATCGGAGATCCCAGTGAACGGAAAGAGGCTCGGTATCCCCCATATTTTCTCTTTCTTTTTCCGTAATAAGGTTGCTTTCTAAAAGTTTATCGGCCAGTGTATTTGTCAATATCTTGCTTTTTTATAATCGAATATAATTAATGTATGGCGATATCCATATACAAAAATACCAAAGTGTCTAACCGCTGCCTATTACTATCTTAATCCTATTATCATGGCGGCACCAAATCCTTTCACAGATTGCGTTTAGGTTTTATAAAAATATTTTCCGTGAAAGCTCATTTATTTTTAAAAAATAAAAATATGGCATATCCCTTGAAATAAAATTTGTCCATATAAATAAAAGAGCGGTAAAAAAAGATATGAGAAAAATAGCAATTATTGGCGGCGGACCCAGCGGTTTATTTGTTGTAAAGAGATTGGTAGACTCCGATGTCAAAAATCTAAGAATTGACATTTTTGAAAAGAAAAGTGTGTTAGGTTCCGGTATGCCGTATAGTACTGAGGGTGCCAATGAAGAACATATCACCAACGTTTCCGGAAATGAAATTCCTGAATTGATGACGTCATTATCAGATTGGATCAATACTTTAAAGCCGGAAGTATTAAAAAGGTTTAACATAAATAAAGAAAATTTTAATGACTATCATGTATTTCCACGTTTACTTTTTGGCCAGTATTTAAGTGACCAATTTCGCTTGCTACATTTGAAAGCAAAGGATAAGGGAATTCAATTTAAAATTCACCGGAATGCGCTAATTGTCGATATCATTGATGATAGCAAAAAAAATAGCGTAAAAATAATTTCCGATAAGGAAAAAGCATTTTCTTTTGATCATGTGATTGTTTGTACGGGGCATCATTGGCCTAAAATAAATGAAGGAAAAATTAATGGATATTTTGATTCTCCGTATCCCCCATCCAAATTAGCTTTAAAAATTAACCATCCCGTTGCCATTAGGGGTGCTTCACTTTCTGCAGTGGATGCCGTTCGTACACTTGCGCGACACAATGGATCTTTCACAACTGAAAAAGGCAAGAGCTCTTTTAAGTTATCTGATGAAAGCGATGGGTTTAAAATGGTTTTGCATTCACGCAAAGGATTATTACCTGCAGTCCGTTTTCATTTGCAGGATTCTCACTTAGGAAAAGATACGATTCTTAGTAACGAGGATATAGCCGGTAATAAATTATTAAACGACGGATTTCTTTCCCTGGATTTTGTTTTTGAGAAAAATTTCAAGGAACCACTAAAAACAAAAGACCCTGCATTTTATCAAAAAATAGAAAGAATGGAGATGGAGGAATTTGTTCAATATATCATGAAGCAGCGGGAATCAGTTGATCCATTTGATTTGTTCAGGGGAGAATATATTGAAGCAGAAAAATCTATTCAGCGAAAAGAATCCGTGTACTGGAAAGAAATGCTGGGAGTCTTAAGTTTTGTGATGAATCATCCGGCTAAATACTTTTCTGCTGAAGATACCTTGCGTTTACACAAAACGCTACAACCTTTACTGGCATTGGTAATTGCCTATGTACCACAAAGTTCTGTCGAGGAAATGTTGGCTTTGCATCAAAGCGGGCTTCTCGAATTTATATCTGTCGGTGATGATAGTTATGTAGAACCATTAAATGAAGGTGGAGCCAAATATTACTATTCAAATGATACCAATCAACAAGTATCTATACAATACCAAACTTATATCGATGCAGTAGGCCAGCCTCATTTTACATTTAGCGATTTACCTTTTAAAAGTTTGCTAGATCAGAAAATAGTCAGTTCCGCCAAAATAAAATTCCGAGATCCATCAATTGCTATTAAAGAAAAAGACGCGGGGAATAATAAGGTAATCATTGATGAGAACGGATATTACTTAAATGTGCCCGGAATTGCAATAAATGATCATTTCCAGGTACTTAATGAATATGGCGCTTTTAATAACCGGATTTACATGATGGCTGTGCCTTATATCGGTGGTTTTAACCCGGATTATTCCGGACTGGATTTTTGTGAGTCAGCTTCAAAGTATGTTGTAGAAAGTTTATTGAAGGATATTTAAAAGCTCAATTTATATTTTTAGTCAAATAAATCCTTCGTTCTTTTTCCCATCTCTTCAGCAATCTCTTTCGCATTTTCATCCTGTTGTTCCAGTTTTTCAATAATATTTTCATAGCTTTTTTCATCTCTGTTTTGGCTCAATTTAAAAACGTTATCGAGGTGGGTAATTTCAATCTCAAAGGCTACAATCGCTTTCATCATATCCCGGGCATACTTTTCGTGAATATTGTCAAAAATAGTTTGAGATTGATGATTATAATTTTCAAAATGAAGAGAAGTTTTTCTCAGAATATCTTCCAAAGCCATATCATCCAAAAAATGAATGATGCCTTTGGCATGAACAGACATATAATTCCAGGTCGACGCTTCATGAGGATTGGTATACCAGGTGGCACTTACATAAGTATGCGGTCCTGTAAATACTGCCAACACATTTGGGTTATGAACAAATGCTTTATGATGATCCGTATTTTTCATGATGTGCCCTCTTAATATAGGCTTACCATCCTTCTCTTCAATGAATATGGGAATTTGTGTTGCAACTGGTTCATTAATTGAATTGCACCCGGTTAAAAAAGCAAATGGATTTTCGTCGATGAATTTTTTAATTACTTCTTTATCATGTTCTTTAAAATACGAGATATTATACATTAATAAATTTTATTTTTAGTAGAGTTTTCAATCACAAGTTCACTTTTTTTATCATTTTTATCTTTTGTAATGAAAAAATATAATAGAGTTTGAATTATGGTTAAATGTTTAGCATTCATTTAAAAGCAGGATGATCATTTCATCATGTTCATTAAATGTATAATCCAGTATTCAATACCTTTAAAGATATTCAAGTATCGGTATTACTACACAAGGAGAAAATATCTTTATTGAATGACTATTCACTTTAATAGAATTCCTGACCACCATAAAGGCAAGGTTATTTTGAAAAACGAAATAACTTCAAGTTAGAAAAAAGGGTTCCTACTTGCAAAATGTTGGCAAATATTAGTAATCAGGATATAAACAAATAATCATAAGCCAGATGTAAAGTGTAAAAAATAAGGATCAAAAAATTGTGATCTTTATTTTTTTATTTTATTATAAAAGGAATCTCACATCTTTACTAATTTATACTTTTCCAGAATTTCACCAGTAGGAGATTTTAAAAGAAACATATATACGCCGTTCTTAAAAGTCGAAGCATCAATTTCTATTTTACCGGAACCTTCATTAATTGTATATGTTTTAGAAAAAATTCTCCTGCCAGAAAAATCTACAATCTCTATATTAGATTGAACCTGTGATGCCGAATTTATTTTTACCTGGAAAATACCTTTAACAGGATTAGGATAAATTCCGGAAATTATTAATTTACGTCCTTCGGATATTAGATTGATAATTTCTGTATAAGTGAAACTATTATCTGCATTTACCATTTTCAAGCGATAAAAATTAGAGCCTGCAAAAGGAAAAGCATCTGTAAAAACAAACTCAACACTCTTTACAGGCGCCGAATTGCCAGTAAGGGATGAAATTGTCTCAAAATCCTGGCCATTCGAGCTCTTTTGCAAATCAAAGCTTTTGAAATAATTCTCATTAGTAGTTTTCCACTTCAACACATTTACCTTACCATCATAACTTCCTTTAAAATATAATAATTGTAGCGGTAAAGGTGAGCATACCCGTAAGTTGGGGCATTGCAACAATTTGGTCGTAGCAGAAAGGCTATTGAAATTATTTTCAAAAACTTCTCCCTGGGCACACACTCTTTTAAGGTGGAAATTTAGAAAGGGTAATAAGAGAGAAGCCGTCTTTTGAAATACTTCTGTTTTATTTAATGGTGTAGAATTGCAACCTGAAAATACCTGCCCGGTTGCACAAGTGAAATCATTATCTGCAAACTGGCAATGGAGTGCATTAGTAATATTGAAATATGCCTTGCAATTTTCTGAAGGGATATTATCAAACATTTGCCGCTGTGTTTGTGCCGGAACAATACAATCTCTACTTCCGCTTAATACAAGCGAAGGAACGTTTACTGATAAGGCTGCAGCAATAGCTGAAGGAGTAGTTTCGGCAGCTGCAAAATTAAACAGCATTTTAATATCATCATTCCCCAAAGAGGCTGCCAGAAAACTAGCTCCACCTCCCATTGAATGTCCACCAACTGCTCCTTTATTCATCACACGTCCGTAAAAAGGCGATATAATATCTCCATCAAATAGTATGATTTGTGAGCATACTACGGAGATATCTTTCCCAAAAGCCAGGTGATCAGGACTAATAGAACCCTCTGTATTTGGAAAGGCAGCGATATAGCCATTACTGGCAAGTGAGTCTGCAAGCCATTCGTAAGAACCAGCACCAATAAGAAATCCATGGCCAAATACTACTACTGGAAATTTTTCATTACCGTTTGCCAGAGGCGTGTTGTTGCCTGTGGCGCTTGCAGGATAGTAAATATCTGTTGAAATGGCGCGGTTGTTTCGTTGTTGATCAATGATTGTTATGGTTCTTTTACCAACAGGGAAATTTTGCGAATAAGTGAGAAAAGAAGAGAAAATAAGCAACAATAAGTAAATGATTTTCATAGTGGAATATTTAGGGTTAATTAAAGAAGGATATGAATTCAGACGCGATAAAAAATCATATAGGAGTATTTAAATTTAACAAAAGAGGGAGAAGAAATTTTCCATTTTGAATAAATGACCTTTTAAAGGTAGTATCTATTAACTTGTCACAAATATTTTCAATATAAATAATTTTTCTTAACCTGTCTACAACTTAGGTAAAACGATGAAAAGAAATTTGAGGTAGCCCCTATAATATTTTATCGCATTTTCAGATATTTCGTACAATAATGCGCTAAAATTACTAATATCATTTAAATTAAAATTTCATATGGATGGGTTCACACCCGGTTCAATTCAATTCCATAAATATCAGTCAGAATTCATAGTCCAAACACTTAACCAAGTGAAAATTATGAAATCTTTTATCTAAATGAATTAAATTTAGATGAACTAAATGTGAAGTTATAGACTTTGGGGCTATTTGGATCTACGAACATTAAGCCCTTATAATAATAAAGTAAAAGGATTTATAAATAAAAATTCCCCTAACGGATTAGCATCTCAATTTTCGATAATCTTAAATTTTGGACCAGCACCTTCTATATACAAACAGTGTCATCTTAACCTCTTTATCGTAAAAGGAAATACTTTCAAAAATGACTTGTCATTTTGCCCCGGCACAAAAAAATATTTTGTCCCGTTAGCTATCTGGATAATGGGTTATAAATAAATATTTCAGCTACCGGATTAGGAACCTGGTTTTTCGGAATTCCCGCCTTGTTGTGCAGTACCATCGGCCCATAAACAGAGCGGGCGTAACTCCTCTGTTATTTAAACTTTGAGCTCATAAAGGAAGTAGAGTTATCTTCTCCATTACTAAAACGTAACTTTTTCAAAATAAATGAAAGAAGCTTTAATAATATCAATCAGGATAAGGAATATTGATGCATGCACACAAAAAAACCCCTTTCACTAATAGAAGTAAAAGGGTTATAAATAAATATGGCAGCTACCTACTCTCCCGCATTGTTGTGCAGTACCATCGGCCCATAAACAGAGCCGGCATAACTCCTATGTTATTTCAACTTTGAGCTCATAAAGGAAGTAGAGTTATCTTCTCCGTTACTAAAACGTAACCTTTTCAAAATAAATGAAAGAAGCTTTAATAATATCAATCAGGATAATGAATATT
>JBDTEF010000152.1:0-10028 GCA_039922615.1 Ginsengibacter sp. | reverse complement strand
GTATTGTATTGAACCAGTAATACGCCTCCCTGTTTGATATATTCCATCAATTGAGTATAAGCATCATTGAGCCAGTCATGAATATTATAAGCCCTTACACCTGTAACAATTGCATCAAATTGTTTTAAATTATCTAATACAATATCTCCTTTGGATAATATAGTCACCTCGTATCCCATTTTTACCAAAGCATCCGGAATTTTGTCGCCAGCACCGGGGATAAAGCCCACTTTTTTGCCTGTAATTTTCAGATCTACATTGACCAGGTTGGTGATCGCTTTGGGGAAATATACAATGTTTGGAATGTGAGGATAAGTAATCAATTTTTTATAAGAATCGTATACATTATTTCCTTCTATCGCTGACCAGTTCAATATTTCAGTGTTTTGTTTGCCTGCATTTTTGAGGGAATATCCACCTGTATTATTTGCCATTACCTTTTCAAAATTTGAGTAAACAATTTTTAGTGGTGCAGTTGAAGAATCATTATGAATGGCACTTGTATTAATATTTACTGGTGCATTGTTTACAGATAAACCAATCACCGGACTGGCCATTATTTCTACTTTCGGAATAATGAATATTGGCTGGTATTCTTCACCTTTCACCGGGTCATTGGATTTATATTGTAGCGGTATTTGATAGCTTAAACTTTCACCCGAAAAATTTAAAGTCACTTCTGCTGTTTCAGGGTCGTTTTGGGCTTTTCCGATCAGTGTCTGGTCATTTACTATAAAATTTCCTTTCGTCATGGGATTTATCAACCAATATGGTTGGGATTCTTTTGCATCTGAAGGAATTTTTACGGCAAAAGATTCGTTGACATTCGTGTTCAATAAAAGAGAAGTATTCAGGTTGAAAACCTGGTTTTTAATTTTGATAGATTCTATTTTTACATCGCCTGGTAATCGTTTGTCGGAAGAAAAATTAATGTTTAAAGTCTGTCCTGGTATCGCATACATCTCCCTGGAAGTTGATTCCATATAAAGACCAGTGCATTCTCTTATTACTTCTTTGACTTCTGCCATTTTGCGACTATTCCAGTAATTATTTTCTGCGCCTTTCAATGTTTTATAAACTTTTAATAGTGATGCCAATGAATTTTCCGGGTGCTGAAAAGAATAGGTTTCCCGGATCTTATTAATCATCAACTCTACATTGCCTTCTTTTTCTCTACTCCAATCTGTATTTACGCCATCCATTAAATCTTTTACAGGCGCAGCACCTTTAATGGTTTTAAAATATTCAATACTTTCTCCACGGGAAGCAGGTACACCAAAACCCTGGCTTTTATGCTGGCTGCGACTTTCAGCCGCTATCTCTCCATAACTTTTTCCTAACAAAGGATTATATCCGCCTACATCTGTTTTGAATTGGTCATCATTTGTTGTGTTGGTGCTGCCAAAATTAAATGTATTCCAAAGCAATCGTTTTGCCTGCCATGGTTTTACTCCGTATTTGAATTGCTCGGGAAATTTGGATGGATCAGCTGCTGCATCAAATGCTTCGCCGGCAAGGATCGCAGATGCGGTGTGGTGACCGTGACCACCTTCGCCGGTTGTTGGAAACCGCGTGATAATTACATCAGGTTGAAATTTCCTTATTACCCAAACTACATCACTTAACACTTTTTGGTGGTTCCAGAAAGTAAACGTCTCGTCAGGACTTTTTGTAAAGCCAAAATCGTAAGCTGTCGTAAAAAATTGTTCCGCACCATCAATCCTGCGCGCTGATAATAATTCCTGTGTGCGGATCAAACCTAAATCTACACCTTGCTCGTCGCCAATTAAATTTTGACCGCCATCACCCCGTGTCATACTTAAATACCCGGTTCTGTATAATTTATCATTGGATAAATAAGCCAGTAATCGAGTGTTTTCATCATCCGGATGAGCAGCTATATAAAGTACTGACCCCAGCGTATTCAATTTTTTAATTTGTTGATAAATCTGGGATGAATTGTAAGATTTTGGTGTTTGACTAAAAGTGCAATCATTAATAAGAAGAACAAAAAGGAGGAAAAGAAACTTGCGCATATTTTATAAAATTATTACGCGAAAATAAGGATTTCAGACCGCCTGTATTGGGTAAGAGTTTTCAAATTGATTGCAGATTATTTATTTACTGTCAATGCTTTTAAATTTGTTATCGTAATAACTTATTTTCGGTTAAAATTTCTGCTATGAATATATTTAAGCGCTACTTTCTGCCGGTTCTCTTTTTTATACTGATTTCATCATGTGCAAACTACCATAGAATACAAAAAATAAATGCATTTAAATATGAAACCAATAAAAGTATTGAGGTAAAAAAAGGAGCAGTGGTATCTGCACATCCACTGGCGAGCGAGGTAGGTGTGAGTATTTTAAAACAAGGTGGTAATGCGGTGGATGCAGCCATTGCTACCCAGTTTGCTTTGGCGGTGGTACACCCAAGCGCAGGTAATATTGGTGGTGGAGGTTTTACGATTATTCATTTGAATAATGGCCGGAACATTTCCATTGATTATAGGGAAACGGCGCCTGCATTGGCATCCAGGGATATGTATCTCGATAAAGATGGCAATCCTCAAATGAATTTATCACAGGATAGTCATTTGGCCAGCGGTGTTCCCGGAGCAGTTGCAGGGATTTTTAAAGCCCTGAAATATGCGAGGTTGCCTTTGAAGAAATTGATACAACCTGCGATTGACCTCGCCGAAAAAGGCCATGTAATTACTGCACGTGATGCATCGGACCTGAATTATACCCAAAAAGATTTTATTAAAATGAATACCATCACTCCGGTATTTGTCAAAGTAGGCAAATGGAAGGCAGGTGATACTTTAATCCAAAAAGATCTTGCGAATACCTTGAAGAGAATCAGGGATCTTGGAGAAAAAGGATTTTATGAAGGAGAAACTGCGAGGCTAATAGTGGAAGAAATGAAAAGAGGCAAAGGTATAATTACCCTGGAAGATCTGAAAAATTATGTGGCCAAAGAGCGTGATCCCATAGTGTTTGATTATCGCGGAAATACGGTAATTACCATGCCGCTGCCGAGTAGCGGAGGCATTATTGTAGAGCAGATGTTGAAAATGAGCGCCATGAAAAGTATTGAAAAGATGAAATTCGAAACGGCAGAATCCGTACAATTAATGACAGAGGTGGAAAGACGTGCATTTGCAGACAGGGCAAAATACCTGGGAGATCCGGATTTCTATAAAGTTCCTGTAAAGACAATGGTGAGTGACGATTATTTAAAAAAGCGGATAAGTGATTTTGTGCCGGGTAAAGCAGGTAATAGTGTCGATACCAAAGAGGGCGTAATAAAAGAGAGTGATGAAACTACTCATTTCAATGTGTTGGATAATGAAGGCAATGCAGTTTCTATTACAACTACTTTAAATGGTGGATTTGGAAACAGAACAGTCGTAGGTGGTGCCGGATTTTTACTAAATAATGAAATGGATGACTTTAGTGTGAAACCTGGTGTGCCGAATATGTTTGGTGCAGTAGGGCAGGAGGCAAATGCAATTGCACCGGGAAAAAGAATGTTGAGTAGCATGACGCCTACAATTGTTTTAAAAGATGCCAAACCATGGATAGTTGTTGGAACGCCGGGTGGCACTACGATTCCGACAAGTGTGTACCAAACTTTAGTAGATATTATTGATTTTGGAATGACACCCCAGGATGCAGTGAATTTGCCAAAATTTCACCATCAATGGTTGCCTGATCAATTGGATCTTGAAAAAGGATTTGATAAGAAAGTGGCTGAAGAATTGAAAAATATGGGTTATAAATTAGTATATCGCAGTTCTATCGGAAGAACAGATCTGATAATGGTAATGCCAGATAATTCGATCCAGGCTGTTGCTGACCATCGGGGCGATGATGCTGCTGTGGGATATTGATTGGTGGAAATGAATCGTAAAATGCATAAAATATTAAAACTCTTTTTCTGATAATTTAAAAATAATAGCAATGAATACATTTATCTACTGGGTGATAAAAAATTCGCCGGTTGTGGAAAATGATGATTTAAAGGTTTAAAATATTGCCGCATGACAAAAAATAATTGCCAGGAATTTATAAAAAAAGGTTGACTTATCCACAAGTCAACCTCTTTTTTAATTTATGTTTATCGTTACTTTTTTACTGCTGCTTTTAGCGTTACAGGTTGCAAACGGTAAGCGTTTACAGCCTTTCCATTCTGTTGAGCAGGAATCCATTTAGGCCCTTTTTTAATTGATTCCACGGCAGTTTTTGCCAACTGCGTCCCTTTCATAGTAGTTGCTTCTACAGCACTTATTTCTCCATTTACACCAACAATGAATCGAACAATTACAGTTCCATAATTGCCGGGTTTACTTAATTTGTCAATATCCCTGTTTACTGCACCAGTTATGTATTTTGCCCAGGCATCTTGTCCTCCGGGAAAGTGAGCTTCTTCTTCCACCTGTGTGAAAATTTTATCCATATTTTGCTGTGTCTCCCCTGAATTACTGCCAGCAACTGGTTGAACGTCGGCATCAACTTCTTCATCTTTCACAATATTGGGTGGAGCATATTGGACTTTTTCCTTTACAATTTTGGGAGGTGTGAATTGCACATTATCTTTAATGACTTTAGGAGGTGTGAAAATAAATCCGGCTTTTTCTGCCTCTTCAGCACTGATGATTTCCCGGGTTCCGTTTGTATAAGTTAAGATTACTTTTCTGTCATTAGAAACTCCTGCTATTGACTTTATTTTTTTCCCTTTGTGATAACGCACAGCCGGTGGTGGTGGTGGCGGCATATCTGAGGGAGGCGGTGGGGGCGGAGGCATGTTTGATGGGTAAGGTGCAGGAGGAGGGGGCGGCGGTAAAACAAAACCGCGATCCATTGCTTCTTTTTGCGAAATAGATTCTGTGCTTCCGTCTTTATATTTCACTAAAACGTTACCTGAATTAACCTTCACTGTTAACCCTGTTACCTTTTTTCCTTTGTAACTCATTTGAGGTATAGTATCTGAAACCAGGGAATTATTTGACTCGACAGCAACCAAATTATTTTGCGCGTAATTTTCAATCCCTTGCAAAATATTACTGGCAATAATTTTTTGGTTTTCAGGTTTGCCAATGTATGATAAATCCTTTTCTGCACTTATGCAGGCTGCCTGGATTAAAATTGCAGGGTATTGATTCTCCTTCAAAATATAGATGCCCTGCGGTAACTGTAGTAATTCGGGTGAAGTAGGAAGCGTATAATTATTTTTAAAAGCAGCCATCACAGAGGATCCCAGGAGTTTACTTTTCGTTAAGTAAACATTACCATCTTTTGGAACCATAATGTTTACTCCTTTCGATTCGATCTTTGTTGTTGCTGCATCTAAGTGGATAGAGATAAAGAGATCCGCATTATTATCTTTTGCAAACTGAACTCTTTCTTTAAGTGAAATGTTCTGATCACTATTACGGGTCAATAGAATGTTGATATTTTTATTTTGATTCAGACTTTTTACATCCTTTGCTATGGAAAGCGCTAAATCTTTTTCATAATAATTTCCTTCTCTACCGCCATATTCCTCACCGCCATGTCCTGCATCTATAATCACATTTAGTGTCTTACCACTATAAATTGGGCTGAACGCAGCTTTCTTCATTTTTAAACTGAAAGCAAAGAAAACGATTGATGCAAGTAGCAGGGCGAATAGCCGGCTGACATAATTGACTTTTGAATTTTTGTTTTTGGTAAGCATAAGTAACCTCCTTTTTATGGGTGAATAAAAAAAATTATTTGTAATGAAAAATTGTTTTTGGGGATATACAGAAGATAGAATCATTTCAGAAAACGCACTTATATCATCATCCTCAAGTGCTATTTTATCTGCAATGAATTCATGAATCATATTTAATTCTTTCCTGATAAGCCAGAAAAACGGATTGAGCCAAAAGAATAATAGAACTACATTGATAAAAATTTTATCGTAAGTATGTCTTTCCCTGATGTGCGCAATTTCGTGGTCTAGAATTTGTTGACCCGCAATACTATTTAAATCAATGGTACGATTCCAGAAGATTGAATTGAAAAAAGAAAAGGGTGTACCATCGGCGTTAGTATTAATAAAATTGATACCGTTTACCTGGGTCTTTTCATTACGTTCTCTGAGGCGGCGAATTTTTATAAGAGTGAATATAAAAGTGGCTATAAAAAATAAGGAAACTAATGCGTAACCCAATACCAGGAATAGGTTGGTTGAGTAGGCACTGTTTTTTCCTAATTCAATTACTATTTCATCCTGGACCGTAATTGTGCGCAAAACTTTTATGACAGATCCTTGTCCCGAAGAAGTATCAAATATATTTACCCTTATCAAAGGAAGAATGATCGACAGAACTACCGAAAACAACAAATAAAACCGGTTCCATTTATGAAATATTTTATCTTTCAATGCTAAAAAATAATAGCCGCATAAAACGCCCGACACTATCAGAACTTTTAAAAAATACCATGAGATGAGGGTTATCATGTTGTTGGTTTTTAAATTATTTTAAATGGCTGTTATATTTAAGGTTTAAACGAAAATTTTATAGCCAATATATTTTACGCTTACTTACTCAAATCCGACATCTTACACCTCATTTCTCTCTGCTCTCATTTTTTCTCTTTCTTCAATTGTTTCACCAGTAATTCCAGGTCTTCGACGCTCAGGTTATTTTCTTTCACCATAGAAGAAACAATATTGCTGAATGAACCTTCAAAATATTTCTTTACCAGCGATTTTATGCTTCCTTTTGAATAGGTTTGTTTGTCTACCAATGGATAATATTTATGCATTCTTCCATAAACCTCGATACCAACGAATTCTTTTTCTGCCAGTATTTTTAGAAGAGTAGCCACGGTATTCTGATGTGGTTTTGGTTCCGGAAATTCACCCACAATATCTCTTAAAAAGGCACCATCCAATTTCCAGATGATCTGCATTATTTCTTCTTCTGCTTTCGTTAATGTCTTCATTTTTATTTGCTTTATTATTTCTGAATTCAAATGTAAAACTAATTATTTAGTTTAACAACTATTTTTTTAGTTTAAAGAAAATAATTTTTATAAGCTGTTATTTAATGGCTTGAAATAGCGCCAGGCACAATGAAAGTCTATTTGCCTGGAAGATTGAAAAGAATTACTAAATGTCTTTCACATTTTCGTTTTTGTTTTTCAAAATAAAATTAACACAGACCTAAGTTTTCTTTTAAGGAAAATATAATTATAAAACTAACTTTACGGCTTACCGGATTTAAAAATCATCTAAAAATTAATTAGTTTATTATGGCAGAGGCTATCGTAGAATTAAGGAATGTAAACATTTACCAGGGTGGAGCAATTGTATTAAAAAATGTAAATATTACCATCAATCGTGGTGAATTTGTGTACCTCGTTGGGAAAACCGGAACAGGTAAATCCAGTTTGCTAAAAACCTTATACGGTGATCTTGATCTGACAGAAGGCGAGGGAACAGTAGCTGGCTATGATTTGCGTAATATTACCTGGAGAGAAATTCCTTATCTCCGTAGAAATTTGGGCGTAGTATTCCAGGATTTCCAATTATTGACAGATCGGAATGTAAATGAAAATCTCAAATTCGTTTTGAAAGCCACCGGTTGGAAAGATGATCAATTGATGGATGAAAAAATTGCTGATGTACTGGATAAAGTAGGCTTAAAAACAAAAGGACACAAAATGCCTTTTGAAATGAGCGGTGGCGAACAACAACGGATCGATATTGCACGGGCTCTATTAAATTCTCCCAAACTCTTACTGGCAGATGAACCTACCGGAAACCTGGATCCTGAAACGTCTGATGAAATAATGCGGCTGCTTTTCAGTATCAGCAAAGACTATGGAACGGCGGTAATAATGGCTACACACGATTATCCGGTAATTTACAGGTATCCTGCACGTACTATAAAAACAGAAAGGGGAGAAGTTTTCGATAATGCGTCAGTCGCGGATTATGCAAGAAATCCTTCTGTGGAATAGAATATTCAATATTTAGAATAACAATTTGATAAGCTCAATCGCATTCTTTTTATTATCGTATTTTGATTGTAAAACAAAATTCCTTTGAACAATCATTTCTTCTGTGAAATCCTTATTCAATAAGGTCTGGATCGCTTTTTTATATTCCTCAGGCGTTTCTGCAATCGTGCAAAGCACTTCGAGATTCGTTCCTTCTACAGAAGCATGATTTGTAACAATAAATCTTCCTTTAAATAAGGCGTTTAATAATTTTATTTTAATCCCGGTGATATTAAAAGAAGGAAGCAAATGAATGTGGGCATTTTCAATTAGTGAAGCCATCTCCTGGTTTGATGGATTAGGAATCAATATGACTTTCTTATTTTTTGCAATGAGATCTCTCAAATATTTTGTAGGATTCTTACCGGCAATTACAAACTCAACATCCAATTTATCAAATATATTTTCTAAAAGCCAAACAACTGCTTTTTCATTTTCAGGTACTGATAGATTTCCCTGGTATAAACAAAAACTACCCATTCCGGTTTTAGATTTTACCTGTTGAAAAGGTAGAAATACTGGTAAAAATTCAATTTGTTTACAATGAAACGTTTGCTGGTAGGTAGTTCTATCTTTTTCATTCACTGCCAGGAACATAGCCTTGTTGGCCAGGTTGAATTCATACTTTTTTAATTGTAAACTTTCGATCATGTAAAATATTTTATTTAAAAAATTCCTGGATGAACCTGCCAATTCCCTGTAATATTCATATTCTACATTGTGAAGACGTACAATAACTTTCCTATTTTGAAGCGCACCTTTGTACAAATAATAGGTACAGTGAATTCCTTCCAATAAAACGGGGTAATTATCCTTCAGGAGGTTTTTGAATAATACTTCATTCTTCCTGGAACTAACAATGTAGGGCAGATGACTTACCAAAGCAACAAATGAATTATTTCTTTTGTAATAAGAAACTGAAGTGCAATATTTTTCTAATTCCGGTTGTTGTCCACGGCCATATTCAAAACAGTGCAAATGAATTTTTACACCTGCCTCGTGAAGTGATTTTATTTTGTAAAACAAATCAAAAACACCTCCATAATCCGGAGGAAAGGGTACATCAAGACAAACGATATGGAGATGATTATTTTGGATGACTTATTATTAATTTTTCGTAAAATCGAACCAGTTTTTTTTCTTCATTTTCCCAATTTATCGCCTTTCGTGCGGGAAGACAATTATTTTCTAATCTTTTATATAATGCTTCATCATTTAATAATTGATTGATGGCCTTTGCAACAGATTTTATATTTAAATCGCTTATTAATACGGCTACTTCAAATTGATCATTGATTCTTTTGTATTCCGGAAAGTCCATCGTGATTTGAGGAATGCAATATTGGATGTAATCAAAAAATTTATTGGCCAATGAAAAATATTGATTAAGTCCCAAATTCTCTACCAGGTTGATCCCTATATAAGATTTCGTTGTAATTTCATTAAGCTTTTCCGGGATGACTTTACCTTTTATAAATACTTTTTTCTGTAATTGATTGTCAACAATTAATTGATTTGCCTGCTGCAGAAAATTACCATCACCATAAATAAATAAGGAGGCATTTACTTCTTTCATTGCAGGAATCAGGTATTCAAAACCCCGTGCTTCGTTTATACTTCCCTGGTATAAAATTGATTTTGTTTTTACGCTGGTCTCTCCTAAAGTTTTTAGTGTAGATACATTCCGGATCACTTCATAATTCACCTTGTATTTTTTTCGAAATTCATCGGCTATACTTTCAGCAACTGTATATCCATTGTAGAACTGGGGGACGAAATAGCGTTCAATATAATTCCAAATTCGATAGATTTTCGGCCGTGTTATTATCTCCTTTTGTTGGGAAAAATATTCATGTGCGTCGTATACACGGATTTTTTTTCTCAAAACTGAAGCAAAATAAACGGGCAACATTGTATCAAGATCAATACAGCAAAATATTTCTGCCTTTTTAAATAGTAAGTGAAAGAACAGCCTTATATTTATTTCCA
>JBDTEF010000151.1:0-4027 GCA_039922615.1 Ginsengibacter sp. | reverse complement strand
ATGTAAAGGGAAATTTTTTCATACGATATTTCATCACGAATTATATGGTCGTGAAAGGAACGCTGCCATGTAAATTCAGGATATCCTGCCAAATGAATTTTTTTTGAAATAGTCATTTTGTAGGCACCCATTAATTCGGAAAGTGATTTTATTTTTGGTAGGGACAGGTCGCGACCTGTCTTTTTTCCAGAATCATGATTTCCCGGAGGGTAAATATTTGTTTCATTTGCAACACTATTATTTTCGTGGGACAGGTCGCTACCTGTCCCTACATATATACCACGATTGTCTAAGTGGTTGCAAACTGTTCCAGTATTTAGGTTTCCGTTTATTTCTATAATCCCGTGCATATGATTTGGCATAACAATAAATTCATGTAATTCAATGTATGAATATTGTTCTGCTAACCAATACCATTGTTGCTCCGCAATTTTACCGTATTCATTCAAAATCATACGTGGCACCTGTAGGGACAGATCGTGACCTGTCCTTTCACTATTATTACTTTTATCGGACAGGTCACGACCTGTCCCTACCAGGATATCGCCAAAACAACAAATCATATCTTTCACACATGATTTTACGAAATACAAATTATTCTGTGAATAATCGTAACCTTTTAACCTATTTGGTTTACGTTGTTTCATGTTTTCTGAATTTGGTAAGGACAGGTCGTGACCTGTCCTAAATTTAGGGATAATAATAATTGTTGGACAGGTCGCGACCTGTCCCTACAATTCAATTCATGCTATTAATCGTTAATAAAATAAATATAAATATAATATGTTTTGTAAGTTTATCCAAACCTGTGTTCATTGGTATTTCCAAAATATAATTTTATCATCCGCAGAACAAATTGTATTTTACTTTCAAATTATTTCCAATGGCTGCACAACCCTGGCGCACAGGAACTGTAATTCGCATTGAAGATGAGACCTACAATACCAAGCGCTATTTTATCAAGGTAAATGGTTTGGAATCTTTTAATTTCCAGGCAGGGCAATTTGTGACCCTTGACTTACCAATTGAAGGTCAAAATAATAAAAGATGGCGCAGTTATTCCATTGCAAGCTGGCCTGATGGAACCAATGTTTTTGAATTATTGATCGTCTTTCTGAAAGGAGGATTGGGAACAACTTATTTATTTAATGAAGTCAATATCGGCACCGAGCTTATTTTACGTGGCCCTCAAGGGAATTTTGTATTACCAGATTTAATTGAAAAGGATATTTACCTTATTTGTACAGGAACTGGAATCGCTCCTTTTAGAAGTATGCTGAATGATATTTTTTTACGAAATCTATCGCATAATAAATTGTTCCTCATCTATGGCTGTCGTACGCGATCGGATTTATTATATTTTGATGAATTGAAAAATTTAGAGAAAAAGTTGGATGATTTTAAATTTATACCAACGCTTAGTCGTGAGCAATGGGATGGATCTTCCGGCTATGTACACCAGTATTACCAGGACATTTGTAAGACTAATAATGCGATGTGTAATGACTTGGCAGATCTTCATCCTTCCTCATTTTATTTGTGTGGATGGAAGGCAATGCTTGATGATGCAAGAAAAAATATTAGTAAATTAGGTTACGATAGAAAGTGCATCCACTTTGAATTGTATGGATAAGCGACGAAATAATATAAGGTTTCCTTTGATTTAAATATAAAAAAAATGAAATGATTAGCAGTTTATTTTAAAAATAAATTAATTAAAAAAAATATGAAAAACAGGTATTTACGCGGCATGGCTATTGCGTCTTTCATCATTATTATTTCATTTGCAAACTTTAATAATTTGGAAGGTTCTGATTGTATCAGGGCAATACATATTGTTACTTTATTGATTTGTGGTATGGGAATTGGTGTATTTCTAACCAATTTTTTTCATTTTCTGATGGAGAAAAGATCCAAATAATTTTAGTCAGATTTCTGTTGGAACGCTTTTTCCTACGCAATTTTTCTTAATATTATTTTGCTTACATCTGCTAAAGGAATTCTTTTCTGTGTCATCGTGTCACGATCCCTGATAGTAACCATGTTATCCTCTTTTGTCTGGTGGTCTATAGTCACACAAAATGGCGTTCCGATTGCATCCATCCTTCTGTAACGCTTACCTATACTATCTTTTTCTTCATAAAAAGTATGAAAACTTTGTTTGCATTCATCCATTAATTGTTTGGCGATTTCCGGCAAACCATCTTTTTTTGTCAGCGGAAGAATAGCTAATTTGTAGGGAGCTATTTTAGCAGGAATTCTTAATACCACGCGGCTGTCTTCACTGCCATCATCTTTGGTCCATTTTTCATTGGCATAAGCCATGGAGATGATAGTAAGAAAAAGACGATCCAGACCTACAGAAGTTTCTACTACATAAGGGATATAATTACCGTAAGGTTTGCCATCTTCATTTAAATCATTATCAAAATATTGTAATTTCTTCTTACTTAATTCCTGGTGTTGTTTGAGGTCAAAATCTGTACGTGAATGAATTCCTTCCAATTCTTTAAATCCAAAAGGAAATTCGAATTCGATATCCACCGCAGCATTAGCATAATGCGCCAGTTTTATATGATCATGAAAACGTAATTTTTCCGGTGAAATTCCCAGGCTTTCATGCCATTTCATTCTTTCCGCTTTCCAGTAATTATACCATACCATTTCTGAACCGGGACGAACAAAAAACTGCATTTCCATTTGTTCAAATTCACGCATGCGAAAAATAAACTGGCGGGCAACAATTTCATTCCTGAATGCTTTTCCTGTTTGCGCTATTCCGAAAGGGATTTTCATCCTGCCGGTTTTTTGAATATTTAGGAAGTTTACAAATATTCCTTGGGCAGTTTCCGGACGCAAATAAATTTTATCTGACTCTCCTGCCACGCTACCTAATTGCGTATCAAACATCAGGTTAAACTGACGTATATCAGTCCAGTTACAGGTTCCACTTACACCACATTTTATATTATTTGTATAAATTAATTCTTTCAAACCCTCAAAATCATCTTTTGCCAGCAATTCATCCATTGATTTTAGCAAAACAAATTCTTCTTCCTTCTTACCTTCCAAAGCCAGTTTTTCTGCATGCGCTTCAATCAAATGATCAACCCTGTAACGTTTCTGACTATCCTTATTATCGATCATAGGATCACTGAAATTATCTATATGTCCACTAGCTTTCCATGTGAGCGGATGCATAAAAATAGCTGCATCGATTCCTACAATATTATCACTGAGTTGCGTCATTGACTTCCACCAATAATCCCGGATATTTTTTTTCAGCTGCGATCCATTTTGTCCATAATCATACACCGCACTTAACCCATCATAAATTTCGCTTGAAGGGAAAATGTAGCCATATTCCTTACAATGAGCGATGATCTCACTAAAATTATTCAGTTCATTTGCCATAAGGCTGCAAATATAATGAGATAGTGACAAGTCGAAAATTCATCTTCTATTTTTTGCAAAGAGGGGGGCGTATTTCCTATAATGACTGTTTATCATTAGGTTTGATTAAAACTTAAAATCTTAAATACCATGGCCAGTTTAGACTTTAATAAGATTCTTAAGATAGCACTGATATTCTTTATTGCTCTTTTCGTACTAACTTTTATAATCGAGTTTTATTATCCAATATTGAAATCGGGTTCTGTGGATATAGCTTCTTTTAAATGGATAGCAAATTTCTCGTCTCTAAGTTGGTTTCTTTGGATAGTTTTTTCTTTGGTTTATTGAATTTATCAAACAAACAGGGAAAATAATAGAGTTAGAAGGAAATTATAGAATTGCATCTTGTGATAATGATTCTTTGTGACCAGAAAAGTAATAATTCAAAATTTATTGATTAAGGAGATTATAACTTCGAATGAAAAGCATTGAACAGATAAATGTAGATCATCTTATTTTAGCTAAAAAAATTCTAAAGGGCTGCCGGATCAGCATAAATATGGCAATGTTGAATTTGATAAAGATTTATTCAAAAGAAAAATTTTAAAAGGAATAAGGCAATTGGATAATAGGG
>JBDTEF010000150.1:0-5097 GCA_039922615.1 Ginsengibacter sp. | reverse complement strand
AATCGCAAACACTGCCAATATAGAAAATAGAAATTTTTGTTTTTGTTGGGGCCATATTAATAGCGATTCCTTTTCAATATTCTTCGCATAAAGCCAAAGAAGAATTAATGCAAGCCATATAAATAGTCTATTTATAAAAAACAGAAAACCATTTAATGCTTGTTGACCGCTAATTTTTAATAAAAATGGAGTAGTAAAAGTAGAGAGTAGAAAAAATAGTGTAACAATTGCTATGATACCAATTGCGAAAACAATTCGTTTATCAGCTGTTTTTTCCATTTTAAAACTTTTTAAAAAACAATATTAATGAGATGCTTAAATAAAATTACATCTTAATTTCACTAATAGAATTACAATATTTAAAATTGTAGTAGTTGAATTGAAATAAATTATTGAAGGTTGTATGCGCCAGATGAAACGGCTTTTCTGAAGATTCCAGTACGGCATAAACTTTATAAATAGTTCGAAATAAATTTCTTTTTTATTTATTTAAATGGTATTAAGTAGGCAATAATCAACCAAAATCATGAAAAAAATATTCCTGGCTTTTTTACTTTTCCCACTTTCATTAATGGCGCAAAAGAATTATCTGCCACTGATGCATAATTTTATGAAAGCACAAGAAAGTGTAAAAGAATTTAGCGGTACTGTTTTGCTGATGCAAAAAGATAAAATTCTTTATGAGAAAGCATTTGGCATGGCAGACAGGGAATGGAATGTGCCAAATACCATCAGTACCAAATACAGGATTGGTTCGGTTACCAAACAATTTACTGCTGCCTGCATCATGCAATTGGATGAACAGGGAAAATTGTCGTTAAACGATAAGTTGAGCAATTATATTCCTGATTATCCCAAAGGCGACAGCGTATCCATTCATATGTTGCTCAATCATACATCAGGTATAGCAGACTACACATCATTGGCGGCTTTCTGGCCCAAAGCTATCTTACCATTGTCGCGGGATTCAATGATTGCCATATTCAAATATGCGCCGTATGATTTCACCCCGGGTACAAATTGGAATTATTCCAATTCAGGGTATTTTTTATTGGGCTATATTATTGAAAAAGTTTCCGGGATTGATTACAGTGAGTATCTATTAAAAAATGTGATTCAAAAGATAGGTTTGAAAAACACGCTTCTCGACCAGGTTGATTCCGTTCTTCAATACAGGGCAAAAGGATATGAAAAAGATGGTAAAGTTTGGCGGAACGCCATGCTGATTTCTATGGAAGTTCCTTTCAGTGCGGGCGCTATGGTTTCTACCGTTCATGATTTACACGACTGGATGAAGGCATTGATGATCAACAAAATTGTATCAGCAACTTCCGTTCAAAAAATGACAACTCCTTACATGAATCAATATGGCTATGGATTAGGCATCGATAGTTTGTTCAATCACAAACGCATCGGACATAGCGGCGGCATTCCCGGGTTTGTATCTTATCTCGGTTATTTTCCTAATGAGGATTTATATACAATAGCCATTTCCAATGATGGTGTTAGTGCAGCAAAAGTAGCAGAAGGACTTGCTACAATCTTTTTCAATAAACCTGTGTTTGTACCCTATATTCCAAAAGCAATAAAATTACCTGATTTACAATTAGATAAGTTTACCGGCACATATACAGTAATTTCCAGTGGAAACGATTTAGAAATTGTGAGAAAAGGACATATACTTTATCGTAAAAGTAAAAGGAGTGATGATGTAGAATTAAAACCGGAATCCGGCACAAGATTATTTTATGCTGACGGTTCTGACAGGTTCATCACTTTTGAATTTGATAAGAACGGAGTGGTGGTAAAAGCAACATTGCTGAATGGGATTACTAAAGAGGAATTGAAGAAAAAATAAATTAAAAAGTCACATGAGAACAATCATTTTCAAAATTATCATTGCATTGTTATTATTTTCTCCAGTAATGACTCATGCACAAACTCCCGATTCAATTGTATTGAAAGATTTAGTGTGGGATAAAGCTGCGCCAGCGGGACAAGTAGAATTAGAAATTCCATCAGAAAATTCTTTGATGGCAGGAGTAATGTATTCTGCCAACGGTGCGCAGAAACATCCAACACTTATTTTATTGCATGGTTTTCCCGGCAACGAACGAAACCTTGACCTGGCGCAGGTTGTACGTGCTCATGGATGGAATGTAATTTATTTTAATTATCGTGGCTCATGGGGAAGCCAGGGAGAGTTTAGTTTTGAAAACTGTGTGCAGGATGTGGTAAATCTTGTTTCCTATTGTAAAATATATTCTGATTCATTGCACATTGACACCACCAACATTGCACTCTTTGGCCACAGCATGGGCGGTTTTGTTTGTTTAAAAGCATTAACCAAATTACCTGGCGTAAAAAAAGGTTTCGCCTTATCCACCTGGAATATTTATGAAAGTACAAAAGCAATAAAATCATCACAGGTAAAAGCAATGGCAAAATATTTTCCGGTTTCTTTTGTTTTGAATACTTCTTCTGAAAAATTAATTCAATCTACAGTGGACAACCTCCCATTTTACAATCTTCAAAATGAGGCAGCCGCACTTTCAGGAAAAGAAATAATCATGCTGGATGAGCATCACATGAATCAACCATTGGCAGAATCTTTAAAAAAAGCCAACCATAATTACTTCGACTATGAAGTCTGGCAAACCGATCATCCATTTAGCAATAAAAGAATTTCATTAATGAATAAATTGCTTGATTTTTTAAATAGAAAATGATGATTAATACACATCCCCGGTTCGTGTCTTCAAAAAACGGAATCAAAAATAAAAAATGGTTCGTGGAGACACGAACCTTGGAAGAGTAATTCTTTCAGTGCTTATTTTTATCGAAGTAGTATGTTTGATTTATTTTATGATGAAGAAAGTAAGAAAGAAAAAAATAAATTTTGATCTGCAGGAAGAAATATTTTAAAAAGGATGGAACTTTTCCTCAATAATTTTATAAAAATTTATGGGAACTAATAAAAATAAAACATGGCAATACCAAAAACGGATGAAGGATTAAAACGTGTTATAGGCTTATCCGGTATTGCCCTTACGATTGTAAATTACACTATCGGAGCCAGTATTTTTATTTTACCCGCTTTCATTAGTATTCAATTAGGTGCGTTCGGAATATTCGCCTATGTATTTTGCGGCATCATGTTAGGCGCAATCATGCTTTGCTATGTGGAGATCGGGAGTAAAATTACAACCACCGGTGGCACCTATGCTTATGTGGTAGCTGCTTTTGGCGAGTTTCCGGGATTTGTAATTAACTGGCTTTTGTTTTTTGGTTGGGCTATGTTAAGCGGTGCAGCCCTTATGAATATTGTTGCTGATTCATTGGCGATATTATTTCCTGCTTTCTTACTGCCATGGTCACGTGCATTACTATATTTTATACTCTTGAGCGTCATGGTAGTGCTAAATGTACGAAGCGCTGAACAAGGAGTTTCATTTATTAAATGGTCAGCTATTATAAATTTATTGCCATTAGCAGGCATTATCATTTTCGGTTTTGCATATATAAAATCTTCTAACCTTCATTGGGAGCATTTACCAACTATAACTTCATTTGGTAACACATCGCTCATTTTATTTTTCGCCTTTGCCGGCTTCGAATCTGCACTTAGTGCAAGTGGAGAGATCAGCAATCCAAAACGAACCATTCCCCGTGGTATTTTATTGGGAGGCGGCATATTGCTGATCGTTTATTTATTGATACAATTAGTTGCACAGGGAGTACTCGGCACACAAATGGAAACTTTTAAAGATGCTCCATTGGCTGCAGTTGCTGAAAAAATTGTAGGCCCTGTAGGTGGAACTATCATTTTGCTGGCTGCTGCCTATTCATGCCTTACTTCAGTAAGTTGCGACTTATTTACAACTCCAAGGATTTTATTCGCCGGTGCACATGATGGAATATTTCCAAAAATTCTTGGGAAAGTGCATCCAAAATTTGCGACACCCTATATAGCCATTTCCTTATATGCTATATTAATTTTTATTTTTTCAATCGCTGGTGGGTTTCAGCAATTGGCCATATTAGCCAGCGCTTCTATATTGCTAATTTATCTTGCTGTTATATTAGCTACCATCAAATTAAGATTGAAAAAGCAGGACAGCACAGAAAAAACTTTCAGAATGCCGGGAGGCTTGATTATTCCTTTTATTGGTATTGCCTCAATTATATGGTTGCTGACGAGTTTGGGTAAATGGGAAATTTTGTCAACTATTATTTTCATAGCTATAGTAAGTGTGATTTATTTGGTGATGAAGAAGTTGAAAGTTAGAAGAGGCCATTTAATTTCTGATGAAATAATATTGTAAAGAAGATTTATAAAAAGACAAAATTAAAACGGTTCATTACCGACGCAATCCACGGAAGAAAATAAATAACCATTTACGCAAACAAACAAATGAAACCAAAAAAACCCAAAAGCCTGCCTAATGCGCTCACATTAATCATGATCGTGATCGTATTGGCTGCAATAAGTACCTGGCTTTTACCCTCGGGGCAATACAGCAAATTAACTGCGGAGAATAACCAGGCATTTATAGTAACATCTACCTCAGGTACAGTCTCATTGCCGTTTACACAGCATACGCTTGACAGTCTTGGGATAAAGATTTCTTTGGAAAAATTCAGCAATGGCGACATTCGTAAACCAATTTCTATTCCCGGCACCTATGTAAAACAAAAATCAAATCCACAGGGATTTGTTGCGATGCTGGAGGCGCCTGTGAAAGGAATTATAGACAGTATTGATGTTGCACTTTTCGTTTTATTTATCGGCGGATTTATGGCTGTTTTTAATAAGACAGGTGCCATGTTCAAAGGAGTAAAATATTTAGCGCAACAGATGAAAGGAAAAGAAAGAAAGCTGATTGTTATTTTAGTATTTGTTTTCTCATTTTTCGGTGGCTCTTATGGAATGGATGTGGAGTCAATTGTATTTTATCCTGTGTTAGTGCCGCTTTTTATGGCAGAAGATTATGATGCGATGGTGCCATTGGCGATTGTGTTTGGCGGTGCTGCAGTTGGTTATATTGCCAGTTTTACGAATCCCTTTTCTACTATCATCGCGAGTAATGCGGCGGG
>JBDTEF010000149.1:0-12098 GCA_039922615.1 Ginsengibacter sp. | reverse complement strand
AGGAAACCAAGGTGAATATTGCTCTTTAACCGTCATTTTTCATTCAAAAAACTGGCTATTTTTTTTACTGTACATATTGTGAAAAATAGCCACATTCTTTGATGACCTCTTTATAAAATTTTGTATTTGGATATTTTTTTAGTGATTCAAATTGATGTAAAGCAGATAGGTCGATCATAGTATTTCCCGCATAATTATTTTCCTTATTATTAAAAAAATGGCTGTTGTACCACTGATCCCGCTCGCATTTGGCCAACATATAATGGCATTTCGCTTTTTGCTCATCATTGGTTGCGGACTTTAAAGCAAGCTGGTAATATTTTGCCGGCAGTCGTAAATTAGTCAGCATGCCACGATAGATACTATCAATAGCAAAAGGGCTGTAATGTGCTGATCCTAAAATAGCACACTCATAAAAATAGCGGTCATTTCCAAAATGGGACATGTTGTAATATGCATTCGCCAGCAGCAACGAATTATTGTAGACGTCTTTGCCGGCAAGGATATTATCTTTCAATTCTTTTATTTTTTGCAAAAAAGATAATTTGGAATACTTTGTTTTTTGCGGAGCGGCCTGGTCACAATCGTGGCAATCCTGTATGGAGCCATTGAAAGGATTTGCCGGAAGAATAGTAGCCGGTACGTCATTATTAGCAAAAAGGTCAATGGCATTTTCTATACTGTCTTTGAAGGCAAATTGTATCGCCTGGAATTCGTAAATATCAGCCACTTTTATAGTGGATAATTGAACACATAATTTTTCAAAAGGCGTTTTAGCCCGTTTGTTGAGAAATGCTTTCATTTTTTCAGCATTGCTCTTGTTGGCATAAAATAAATTACTGCTGTAAAAACATTCTGCTTTTACCACTTCTTTTTGGGCTTTATATTTTGCAGATATTGTCTGCTTCAGCCAAACCATGGCATCACCATAGCGAAGATCGGAAACAGATTTTTTGGTCAGGGCATCCATCCAGTTCATATCGCTCAAAATATCATTTTCCAGTTTGGCATCAATGTGTTTTGCACCACCAATCTTATTCAACACTTTCAGCAATTTTAACTGAGCCACATCCAATTCATCTGCCGGAAGATTTTTTTCTGCTTTGGTATAATACAAATTTGCCTTGCCGTAAATTGAATCAAGGAAATTCAAATAACCTGCTGCCATATCCCAGGCCCAGGGTTTATCAGTATTACCTGCGTCAGCAATATCAGCAACTAATTTTCTGATGGAGATGTTTGCATTCTTTGTGGCTGCGTTCGCAACATACGTATAATAATCGCTGTGAGAATAGCCAAATTTTTGTTCATAAATATTAACGGCTCTTGCCAACAGAAGATCCAGCTTATCGCTCTTAGTATCTAGTTTATAAATCTGTGTGATTGCTTCTTTCTCATCTCCATAATAAACACCCAGCATTTGCCAAAGTGTAGCCTTTTCATTTACATTTTTACACAAGGCCAACGTGGCTTTCCAATCCGCGTCTTCCTGCGGATGAAAGCTGAAATGCGCAGTAGTCTTCATTTCATCGCACTCATCATATACACGGCTAAAATAATAATTGGCTTTACTGTAATTTTTCAGTTGATTATAAGCACCGGCCGTATAGGAAAGTGTGCGATAATAAATCGTATTTCGCGGCATGTCTTTTTCATATTGATCGAAAAAATTTATGGCATCCTGTGGGCTTTCACTAAAATAGGATGCCCGCACCAACTGGAACCAATATCTTTCTTTCATAAAAATATCTGCCGATTTTCCCATCCATAGCTTCAATCCCTTATTGACAACAGACACGTCAATTATTTTCTTATTCTTTTTTGTGGAATCATAATCCCATTGATCGACGATTTCATTTACGGCAAATTTTTCACATATTTTAGCCAGCACCAAATAGCGCAGAAAGGCCGCCACTTTATCATCCCTTTTAGATTTGAATATTTCAAAAGGCTGTAAACTATCCGGCAGTGATGGATCGCTTTTGTCATAAAACAAGACTGCGCTGTCCATTTCCCCAATAGTTGATTTTTCCAGTAAATAATGCAATTGGCGGTCTGACAACTTTTGCCCGAGATAAGCAGACCAATCAGCTACATTCATGTCATTGAAACGCTCGTTTTTATTGTCATCGTAACCAAGTTGGTAATAATAATTTTCTGAATAAAAGAAGGGGCTGTAAGACTTGCTCACAATGGCTTCCGGCGCAAAATTAGATGTGCCGTATTCTTCGCCCCAGCCGTCTGCGCAGGCATAAATTATTCCTGCAGAAATACAACAGCTAATTAAGGCGATCCACCATTTTTTTAAAAATATTTTTATCATACAATTCCAGGTTTGATTCATCCAGGTCATAAAAAATTATTTGGTCAATGTGACCTTTTGCTTCCCGGTTAAGCTGATCGATCATTTCCTTCAAATCTGCTTCGGGCACCCATTCTATCTTTACTTCATCATCTTGTTTAAAATAATATCCGCCATGAAAATGGCTGTGTTTTACCCCGAATCGATTTTTAGAAATCAAGGCTACATTGGTATCGTTTGCAAAATGCTGCTCATTCATTCCATTCAACAATTTCACCACCCTTCCCTCACTGATCAATTGGCCCCATGCGAATATAGGTAATGCCACTTTTAATTTCAATGGATATTTTTTGATATAGGAATTGTATTGATTAGCAATTGACTTTTCATAAATAGATGAGCTTGCACCTGTGCCGATTGCACCCATATTATAATACATGAGCACGCCACTTTCCACCGGAGGAATTCCGGTTGTCATGGGATATTTAACCTGGTGCAACCTGATCGTAGCTGAAATGTTTTGGCTGGATATTACTTTGTACCGGCGAAGAAAAAGGAAATATTTCTCTTTGGTACCTACCGTCCAGTCACAATCAAATTGTATGTCAACAGGATTTTTATGGATGGATGCGTCAATGGCATTGACCATTTTAAAAACATTCTCACAAAGTGCTAAAACGGCCAGGCTGTCAATTTTTTCAAAAACCCGGTTCTTTATAAAAATGACCGGCGTTATGTTGAAGAAAAGTTTTGTAGTATCGAATTGAATGGGCGCAATAGGCTTTGGCTGTGCATCACCTGCAGCCATATCAATATCAAAATAACGTATATACATGGTCGTTACCTCATTTTCTTTCACGGCTTTTATTTCCTGCGGAGATAAATGAAAAGATGTTTTCCAGTAATAAAAGGAAATAGATCCGGGTGTTTTATGACAGGAGCATAGTAGAACCAGGGAGCATAAAAAAGCCGTAAAATAGAACTTTGGGAGCAAAAATAATTTTAGGCAAACTTATCATTTGTTTATTGATAAAAGTGGGTTTACGTTATCAGCCAGATTTTAAAAAGGTTGGTACCCTTTTCATGCACTTGGTTAATAATTCAAGAAACGAAAATCTATACCCTTTCGTGGAAAAAATATTGCATGAAATCAACAGGTAGAAAAAATGATCATTCTGCAATGACTGATTGTAACTTTCGTGTTGATTTAAAACAATCACCGAAAAAAGTAGTAATCGATTTATTAAATAAAAAGATTTCGATAAGAATAAAACGATACGATTTGAAATGATTGTAGCCTATTTGTTTTATTAAAAATTAATGCATTGATGGTACGCATAAGCAGGCAGATTTCTGGAAAATCAGAAGGATCTGACAGCTTGAAATTATTTAAAAAAAATGAATTTCATGCTAATCGGTGCAAGTCAGCAAACCATAAGAAAGATCGGTTGGTTAAATGGGAAAACATCTATCGCCAGTTACATTTTAGGTATATATTTATTCTTTATTTAATTTTATCATTCCTTCATCTGACAAATATAATAATGAATCACTTTAAATTTTTAGGTAGCCTTTTTTTACTTCGATTCCCGGTGGCCATTATTTTATTTATCCATGGAATTGCCGGTATGTTTAACAATGGCGTAAATGATTTTGGTAACCTATATTTAAATGAGATTGGATTTGCACCATTAGGTATTTACCTGGCCTGGGCCATAAAATTATCCCACATCTTTTGCGCTGTATGCTTACTGGTTAATAAACTAATAAAAATAAGTAGCATCATCAGCATTTTTATTTTTATTATGGGAATCATCCTGGTACATTTCAAGGAAGGCTGGTTTGTAGTGGGCGGCGGATCTAATGGGGTGGAGTTTAATTTTCTCCTGATATTTGTTTTGTTGGCTATTATGTTTCCAAACTTCGGCGATAAATTATATAAAAGAGAAAGATCTCATTCGTAATTTTTAAATTTCCTTCCGGTTGATATTTCCTCCAACCGGAATTTTTCGATTGCTCAAACGATATTGAAGCAGTTAAATTTTATAATCTTTGATTGATTTTACTTCTTTAACCTGCAGAAGATACATTATAAAATATAGCTTTCATTCATTGAATATTGGTCGCTAATGACACCATTTGATAAGCGCAAATTCCAATTCCATTTATTATGAAAAGATCAGGGGGACAAATTTCACTAATAAGCTTAACACTTTCTAATTGCTACTCATTTCTACCTACTACCTACTTCCTACTTCCCAATCCTATACAATCTTCCCTCGTCAGTAACTGCGTATAGTGCGCCATCTTTTCCTTCTGTAATATCACGCCAACGCTGCTTCTCACCGGCAAGTAACCGCTCTTCTCCTACTACTTTATTACTTTTAATCACAAGTCGCGCAATATGATTGCCATTAAGTCCTGTAACAAATAAATTGTTTGTCCACTCCGGAATGGCTTTGCTGCCATAGAATGTAATGCCACTGGGAGAAATCACCGGGTCCCAATAATAGACCGGCTGCTCCATTCCTTCTTTTTGTTGAATACCTTCTCCTACTTTTGGTCCGGCATATTCAATGCCGTAAGTTATTGTTGGCCAGCCATAATTTATTCCTGGTTTGATCCAATTGATTTCATCTCCTCCTCTTGGGCCAAACTCTGATTCCCAAAGATCGCCGGTCGCGGGATTGATGGCAAGACCCTGCACATTTCTATGACCGTAAGAATATATTTCAGGTCGCGCACCTGCTTGCTTTTCAAACGGATTACCGGGAGCCGGGTTGCCATCTTTGGTAATGCGCAAAACTTTGCCCAAAGCAGAATTTAAAAATTGTGCCTGCGGACGGCTTTTTATATCTGAGCGCTCACCGGTGCTTACAAACAGGTAGCCATTTTTGTCAAAAACAACTCTGCCTCCGTAATGCAGGTTACTCGGAAATGCCGGTGTGGCGCGGTAAATAGTCTGGGCATTTTCAATTGTCTTTTCATCATCAGATAAACGTCCTTTACCTACTGCAGTTAAATTGCCATCAGTCATTTTTTCAGAAAAACAAAAATATACCATCCGGTTATTTTTGAAATCAGGATCGATGGTCAAACCTAATAATCCTCCCTGACCGTTAGAATTTACTCCAGGCAACCCCGTGATGGCAGCACTTAACTTTCCATCCTGGGAAGCGATCCGCATAGTTCCTTTTCTTTCTGTGATTAACAATCTACCATCAGGAAGGCTGGTAATTCCCCAGGGATTCTGAAGGCCTTCAGCCAACACTTTTCCTGAATAGGCAGCATTAGTTTTCACCCCCGCAATTCGGGTTTGTCCGGCAAATGCGGGCTTGTAGTCACTGTTAGGTACATTGGTTTCTACCGGCGCAAGTGTAGTATCAGTACTTCCGGGTGAAGTATTTACTTTTGTTGGCTTTGCACTGCAAGATAAAACCAGGAAGACAAGTAAAGCAGCCGAAGCTGAGAAAATTCTTTTCATATGATGTCAGTTGTAAATAGAGTAAGGTGGTAAATTTAAGTTTTTTTCCCGATCAAAAGTTTTTACGATTGAAGTAGAAAATAAACTTTATAATTTATTCTTAACAGTTACCATTCCATACGCTTCCTCCACTAATTAACATTCTAATTTAAAATTCATTTCTCCACAAAACCTTTCGGTAAAATATATTTAGATGGGATACAAATTTCATTGCTTTACATTCAGTAAATAAGACAACTCATGAGAGATGTATCCTCGTATTCTCTCCTGCTCAATAAAAAGCAAATCAGTAGGATAAATTTAGGAGCAGTTTTTAGAATATAAATTTGCTTATGGTACCAGCGTCATAGAAAGGGCCATGCCGGAAACTGAGCCACCTGATAACGGTGTCGCTATGCCATTTTTCCAAAGAACAGGATAATTTGCGGCACCAAAGTTTTGGGAACCTGCTACATATACATCAGTGCCATCAAGGGCAATACAATTACCTGAAGCAAAAATGTAATTTCCATTAAGGGTTATTGGGACGCCATTCTTCCAATATTTTGCTGCTTTACCATCACTCCCTGAAAGAAATACATCGTTGCCACTTAAGAAAATGGAGCCTGCATAAGCATTTTGCGTGCTGTCAGTTAGAGAGGTAGGTATGCCATTTTTCCAAAACCTGGCAACACCATTATAAGAATTCTTCCCGGTTTCTGATCCGGATACATAAACATTGGTACTATTTACCGCAATAAATCCTGCATTACCATAATTTGTTGCGCTTGACAGATTTGTTCCAACACCATTTTTCCAGTATTTTACTATTCCATGACCGTCATTATTTTCTTCATTACCTGCCAGGTATACATCGCTTCCGTTGATGGCTATTGAATTGGCCTGGGCGTTACGGGTACCATCGGTTATAGAAATTGCCACACCATTCTTCCACAATTTCGCTACTCTAACGTATTGCGCATTCGTCTCAGAGCCAGCAACATAAATATCGCTTCCCCTGATGACGATTGAGTTGGCCACTGCAAAGTTAGTACCGTCCGTTAAAGTAATGGCTATGCCGTTTTTCCAATATTTTGCTACCGTTATATCTCCAACACCATTATTTTCAAACCCTGCTACATATACATCGCTTTCATTTACGATTATGGAAGTCGCATAAGCATCATTCGTACCATTCGTTAACTTTGTCAAAACCCCGTTTTTCCAATATACCGCCACATCCTTATTGCCCTGGTATATGTTTCCTGCCACATATACATTGATACCTGCCGGGGCGCTGCCAACTGCCAAAGTTACTTTGTAGTTTTGACTACTGCCGTCTTCCGCCTTTACCGAATAGGTAACAGGCGAAGAAAAATTATTCGCGCTGGTCCCGCTTATTTGTGCAACATCGCCAACTTTTACAGCACTTTTAGCAGAATTGGAAAAACTTGCGACCAATGCTGTCACATTTGTTCCGAACGGTACTGTAGAGGAAATGGTATGTGCAATCGCATTGATTACAGTGACTACATCAGTGACTAATGTGGTATTGGATGCTTTTAAAAAACTGAAGGTTACAATATCTTTTGCACTACTTAGAACCGGAGCCGGCGGAGGAAGCGGAGCAGGAGGCATTGGAGAATCCTTTTTACTGCAACCAATCACCATAAAAAATAAGAGCGCAAAGAGTACAAAATTGATTTTTTTCATAGAAATGTTATTTAACCGATATGTCAAAAAATACTAAGTGATCAAATTTTGAAAAGATCGAATTCATTATTTAATGGCAAAATAAAATTATAATTTTTACGCCCTTTTTTAAGAAAGACTTAGTAAACTGTAAGATTTGGCAGATGAGTAGTATGTTCGGGATAGTAAAGCCTGAAATAGTTCACCAATGGAAGATCCAAAATAAGGGATTTTTCGATCCGGCTAATGTTCTATACCTTAATTCAACAGTGTCCTTAAACAGCTTTCAAATTTTTCAGGGATTTTATTATTCACAATATGTTTAGCATTGTTCATACATTTTTAAAATTTGAGCACTCTGTTTTTTCCGCCATCTGCCACATACATATCGCATTTACCTTTAGGAAAAGCAATCCCAAAAGGTGCACTATAATTTTCTCCATTAGAATTATTACTAAAACCATCAGATGGTTTGTAGGTAGTTGCTGTAAGCTGATTATTTGAGAGCGAAATAACTTTTATGGTAGATGATGAATAATCGCTTGTAAACGTAGTAACATAAATATTATCGTTACCAATTGCCAAATCTATAGGGTGTCCATTTACATCAACACTCTTTAAAAGTTTAAAACTTCTGTCGTATATAGACACTTTTCCGCCATTAAATTCAGCAATGGCAATAATGTCTGCATTTAATGCCACCGCTTTGGGACTTTGGAGATTAGATATTTTAATAATTGAAGTAGCTCCACTGATAATATTTACCTGCTCTAAAGTTCCCTGGCCATCATTTGTCAGTAAAACGGTATTATTATCTATCGCACAAACGCCCCTTGGGTTATTATAAAAACCTTGTGGATTGATAAAGCGGAAATTTCCGAAAGACTTTCTTTGGTACTTGCCATTTGCATTAGGGGCAAATACAATAATACCAATTTCGTTACCAGTTGATTCTGTAATTACTAATTTTTCATCCGGGGTAAAACAAATTGCTTCCGGGGACCAAATCGATTCAAGTGTTTGATCAGGGATTTTTTTACCATCAAAACCTGCAATGGTATTCCAAATCTTTACTACCGAAATGGTTGCATCACCCCTGAACTCAGACACAGCGACCCTGCCTGTTTTGCTGATAGCTATACCGCAAGGTTTGCCTTCAAAATTAGTATTGGCGATAGATGATTGATCTTTAGGAACGCATTTTAGAAGTAACTGATGATCACAACAAACCGGGCAAATTTCACATAGATTATTGGTAACCATCTGTTTAGGCATTGATTTCCAATCCACTAATCGCATATTCGCCTGGGTACCTAATTGTTTTTTATCTACCTCACTTAATTTATTATAAATATTCCTGTTTTTTTGAAAATATTCTCCTACTGTACCTGGTTTAAACGTAACCATTATCTCCGGATTAGTCATTTTTGATGATACAACTTTTTTTATTTGTGCCTGGCCTAATAATGTGGTGAAGCAGAATGCTGCTACAATGATGGATTTTATCATGATTCTATTTTTTTTACCTTTTATAAACAATTACAGGAAGTTTTCATTCCTTCATTTTTAAAATTATGTTGATTCATATCCTGGTAACCAATAAATCGTAAGGGATATTCACTCAATTTTAAAGTATCTTCCATTACCTTCCGTTATCTTCCGGAGAAAGCCTATAGCTGATAGAATATACATTTCCATTTTCTAAGGTTCCGTAAAGCATATTGTCTATCCTTGAAGCTGTTTTAATTCTCCAACCTGTACCCCATCCTGAGAAAATATTGATATTGCTTATTTCACCTCTGTTATTGGGGGAATATTTAAATTCTAAAGTTGCCATCTCTGTCTTATTATAGAAATAAGGTTGACCGGAATGCATCACCATATTCTGGCACTTTATATCTCCCAATCTATCCGAAAAAAAATATTCTGCTTGCGCTTTTCCCGGGTTGTTGCCGCCATTACCAGGTAAAAAACTAAGCAAAGGACCTTCTGACACCAGTAAGGGCATTGCTGATGCTGAAGCAATAAACCAATGACCGCCACCCACCATGTGATTATTTTTTACACCACCTTCGTGCACTGAAATCATTAGGTTTACATAGTTTCGGCTCCCTCTTGGGTTAGATTCTTTTATGTTATCGAAATAGGCTTTCACATTGGGGATGTACGCCATATCACCTTGCGCTTTAGCATTCTTTGAACCTAAAATGGTGATTGTGATAATAAAAATTACAACGATTTTTTTCATAATATTAATTTTTTTTGCTTACTCTTTGATTGGATTTTCAGCATTCTCCTTTTATCTATCTTAAATAGTTTAATGGTTATCCGGCATTTATTTTATTGACAAAAAAGCGCAGGTTAAATTTCATTTTATTGGTTTTGCTACAGCTTCTGAAATAGTTATCCTCGAGGTAATCTTTCCCAAAACGTGAATGCCATGTGAATAAATCAAAGAAATAAGGCTTCCATTTAGCATCTCCGGAATAATGATCAATTGATAGTGCTGCCTGGAAACAATCTTCTTTTAATCCTTCATTATCCTGCATTCTTGCCACTTTATCTGTAAGAATGGTTACGCCGTTATAATGCTTTTTATAGCTGGCAATTTTTGCTACACTTGCCAAAAAAGCTTTATTGTTATAAGAAACCTGGACTATTACATTTTTTTTAATTGCTTTGTCAGTAGAAATAAGGAAGTGAAGTCTAGTATCGCCATTTTTAAGCTTGTATGTCTGGATTGCTTTTGCGATAAAATTTATTGGCCGGGCATCTTTAACTGTTAGCGATTCAGCGTCTGATACCTGGTATGCTACATCAAACAAGGATATCACCAAATTATTTTCGATTAATTGTTTTTGCCAGTTTAAAGCGGTTTTTATTTTGCTTTTTGGTATTTTTTTTAATACGATTTCTTTATCGAAATCAATCGAACACTCTATTTCAACTAAACTTTTCAAACCTGTATCCACACCATTTTGCCATTTAGTATAAGAACAACCTTTGCCATCATAAGTATTTGCAACAAGCGACAAGCGATCATCTTTTGTACGGATCACCAGGGTTTCCGATCTTTCATCAATGGTAAGAAGCTGGCTTTCTTTACTAAAAATGCTTTTGCCATTTTTGACACTAAAATGACCCACATTTTTTAAGTCATTTACTTTTGTTCCTTCAAAATATTGATCGCCTTTGAAAGCAATTAAAAACGTGTCTTTCATTATCTGAATCCTTGGAGTCATTCCGCCGGAACAAGCTGTTCGCATCCAAACGCCTTCTACATTTTGTGCATTCATTACTAATGAAAACAGTATGAGAATAATGCTGTAATTAATTTTTTTATTGACATTCATGGTGTTTTTTTATCGTCTTTGGTTTGCGTGTTTGCTGACTTGCCTTAAACTGTGATCGGGATATTTTATTTATAATATGAGCCGGCTTTTTTACCAGCTTTATTTTTCATTGCTATTTTAAGGAGTTCATTATCTGCTGATCATTAAAATGGAGTTGTTCATCTCCGGCAAATAGCTTTCTTACCGTTTTTCTTATCTGTTAGTGACCGCCCCCACTAACAGATAAAATTGGGGCCTACTTTACCTTCCCTTCTTTTTTATTCAATTGAGAAGCGGCTTTCATGTCAGCTTTCAATTTAGCCATATGTGCTCTTTTCTCAACCAGGAGAGCGGATGGTTTTTTAGTTGACCTTATGGCAGTAACTTTTTGCGCAATATTTTTTGTGTCATCATAAAATACGCCCATGCTTTCCGGCTTGCCGAAAGCTTTTGGCGTAAGGTATTTGCCTTTCATATATTCAGGCTTGTCTTCTACTGCCTGCATATCATTTACCTTTTGCATATAACCATCATTACGTACGCCCATTACCTGCCAGCTTACTTTTACATTAGGTAAGCTGGTAGCTATCTCAAATTGGTTTTTGCTTATTTCTTTGCTTACAATTACCTGGGAAAACGAACCGATGGCAGTAAGCTGGTAACGAAAATCTTTATTAATACTTTCAAAATAATCGGGCAGTTTTACCATTGCTTTTCCACTGGCATCTGTAGTGATGTTTCCACTATAATTATTCATTACTTCCGGGCCTTCAACAGCAAAGTGTCGCAGCAATTTATTTTCAGGATCTAACGGGTTATCTATGGTAAATGTATTAAGGCCCGTTGTGGTAAATGTGCCATTTAATTGCACTTTTCCTCTAAAGATGGCAGCAAAAGTATTGCTGGCGCGCAAGGCATCTTCACCATAAATCGCAGTGGCAAAACCAGAAGCTACTGGGGCTTTGGTGGTGAAGCCAAATATACCCACATTGGTTTTCAGGCCTGTGTTTCCGGCTTCACCTATCACAGATATATTATTTTGAATGGCATTGTTTGCAAAGCCATGCACGCCTACATGTGTAGCATTGCCCATATCCGGATCCATGGCCACACCTACCACTCCTTCAGCCATTTGGCCCCATTTAGGATTATTGTAGCCCAGGCCAGTTGCTTCGCTAAAAATACCTTGCCCTGCCCCATCTTTTGCGGTAAAATAGCCTGCCGGGTTGGCCACACTATTTTTGTCCACCGTATTGGTGGCTGTACCAGCGTTGCTAATAATGCTTCTCATACCAACCGTTTGCCCAGC
>JBDTEF010000148.1:0-2594 GCA_039922615.1 Ginsengibacter sp. | reverse complement strand
AATACTAAATCCTTGAAATCTTTTCCCGTAGGTGATTGGAATATTGTAAGATCAAAGTAAGTAACGGCAGCCACCAAATGATCGAAAATATCAGACTGGATATTTTCATATTCTGCCCATTTGACGGTATTGGTAAAGCAATAGATTTCTATTGGAAGTCCATGCTCACCGGGTGTTTGCTGCCTCACAAGCATGGTCATTTCCTTGTTTATACCGGGATGATTTTCGATATATTTTTCTACATAAAGTCTAAATACGCCAACGTTGGTCATCCGCACTCCGTTTATCAATACATCGGTATTTACTTTGTTCTCTTTGTTGTATTGTTCTATGCCTGCCTGTCTTTTAGTAATAGATTCCCTGATAATATCTATTCCTTTAAAGCGCTCTCTCATTTTTTCATCTACAAATTTTATGGAACCTATACTTATTTGGAGCGTTCGTTTGATGCGCCTTCCGCCACTCATCTGCATCCCGCGCCAGTTTTTAAAACTTTCTGTAATAAAAAAATACGTTGGTATCGTTGTGATCGTTTTATCCCAGTTGCTCACTTTCACCGTATTCAGGTTGATGGCCAGCACATCTCCATCTGCATTGTATTTTGGCATTTCTACCCAATCTCCTACGCGCACCATGTCATTTGCAGATATTTGTACGCTGGCTACGAGTCCCAGGATTGTATCCTTAAATATCAATAAAATTACTGCCGTCATTGCGCCAAAAGCACCTAAAAAATACAGCGGGGTTTTATTTAGAAGAATCGAAAGTGCCAGTATTCCTGCAATAATATAGAGGATGATCCGCATTAACTGGAAGTAACTCGCTATGGGTTTTTCTATAAATATTTGAGAGGTGGAAAGATGTTCTTCTGTGGCTTTCAGAAAAACGATCAAAATTTTTATAACAACGAAAACCAGGTAAACATCTAACAGCCTTCCGATGAAATCAAGTGTTTTTGGAGAATTTTCAAAGAGTACAGGGATAGCAACTTTCAATACTATAACGGAAACAAGGTAGCCAACTGCAGAAAATAAGTTGTGTTTGATGAGGAGGTCATCCCATTTCCCTTTCGTCTTCCTGAAAATTCTTCCGACCACATTATCCAGGAACTTTTTGGTAAGAAAAACGCTTAAAAAAAGTATTATCCCTGCAATCACAAGTAATACTAAAAATACCAGGAAGGGAATTACAGCATCAGAAATATGCTGATTATGTAAAAAGTTTTCAAACTGTCGTTTTAATTCTTTCAATGCTAATTTTATTTAATTTGTTACTATAATGGTTGTGCCATCAATTACGGGAATATAGGAAAAGAAAATGACCATAAGTTTTTCCGCGCATAATGTAGGTGCACATAATTTGAAACTTTGCTAATTAGCCACTTTATATATATTTTTTGGATGGATCCTTGTAACTATAAAACACTAAATATTTAATTAAAGCAAGCCGGTAGTTGAACGATAAGTATCGGCGTACTGTGCTTTAGTATCGACCGATTGTGCACATCATAAAATCTATTGGCGTATTATTTTTCCATCTTCCATTTCAATAATTCTATCTGTTCTTTCTGCAAAATTATCATCGTGCGTAACCACCAGCAATGTTTGATTGAATTCACTCGTCAGCTGCTTAAAAATTTCAAACACTATTTCTGAATTTTTGCTGTCCAAATTACCTGTTGGTTCATCACACATAATAATGTGCGGCTCATTTATCAATGCCCGCGCAATCGCAACGCGCTGCTTTTCACCACCGGATATTTTATTAGATTCTTTCCGGGCTAATTGTGCGATACCAAGCATTTCTAACTTTTCAATCGCCCTTTTTTCTATTTCTTTTTCCGGAAATTTATTCAATTTTAAGGCGGGTAACATTACATTTTGCAGCACACTAAATTCATTTAACAGGTAATGAAACTGGAATACAAAACCTATTTTTTCATTCCTGATTCTTGCCAGTTCCATTTCTGTTTTATTTTTCATGCTCACATTGTCTATAAGTAATTCTCCTTCATAGTCTGTGTCCATTGTAGAAAGAATGTACAGCAGTGTTGACTTTCCGCATCCTGATTTTCCTATTACAGATACAAATTCTCCCTTGTCAATAGAAAAAGAAATCTCCTTCAGTACTTTTACTTTTACGGGATCGTAAAAATATTTTGAAATTCCCCTGGCTTCTATAATTCTTTTCTCCATTTATTTTCCTTTAATGATGATGACAGGATCTGTATTTCCGGCTTTCCGTGCGGGGAAAAAACCTGCGAAATAAGTTGTAATTAGAGAAAATAAAATTCCAATCAAATAAATAACAGGATTATAATCGATAGGATACGTTTTTACTGTGGGAAGGGCAGAAGTTGTAAAGGGTATTTGGGCAATGAGAGAGGAGACAGTAAAACCCAACAACAATCCAAGTAACCCGCCTGCAATACCCATGGTCAATGAAATAACAAGGAAGACCTTTTTTATATCGCTACCTGAAAATCCGATCGCTTTTAGGATTGCAATGGAATCCATTTTTTCATAGATCATCATGTTGAGAATATTGTAAATTCCAAATCCTGCGACGACCAATAAGACAATGCCAACTGCATA
>JBDTEF010000147.1:0-5796 GCA_039922615.1 Ginsengibacter sp. | reverse complement strand
CCCTGCAATTTTAAATCCTCTATGAACGGTGCTACTTTTAATTGGTAAAAAGTTTCAAAATCATGTATTTCTTCCATCAGGGTATAAATGTATTTCTTTCTTTCGGAGTATGGCAAGGATTGTAAATATTTTGAAGTGCCGAAAGATTAAATTTAAATTGAAAAGATAATTTATCATTCATTATTTATAGGATGCTGGATTATCAAAAAAGGCCGCAACTATTATTATTTATTACTTCTTCTGGACTTTTGTTTTTGTTTGCGGAACTTCGCAATTCATTTTTATAAAAGTATTTACCTATGGATCTTCGTATCATCACCTACAATATAAACGGCATAAGGGCGGCAATGAAAAAGGGATTTATTGATTGGCTTAAATCCGACCCGGCTGATGTGATCTGCCTGCAGGAAATAAAAGCACAGGAAGCGGATATAGATATTGACGCTATCCAAAGTGCCGGATACCGGCCCTATTTTTTTAGTGCACAAAAGAAGGGTTATAGTGGTGTGGGTATATTGAGTAAATTACTGCCTGATAATATGCAATTGGGTCATAGCAATGAACAAAGTGATTTTGAGGGAAGAGTAATCCGTGCTGATTATGGTGATCTTACCGTGATCAATGCCTATTTCCCGTCGGGTACAAGTGGAGAAGAAAGGCAGGCATACAAATATGTTTGGCTCGATGAATTTTTACTTTATCTAAATGATTTAAAAAGAACAAGGAATAAAATAATTGTGTGTGGAGATTATAATATTGCGCACAAAGAAATTGATATTCATAATCCGAAGGGTAATAAAAAAACTACCGGATTTTTACCTGAGGAAAGAGCCTGGATGGACAAGTTTTTAGAAAATGGTTTTGTGGATGGATTCAGGTTTTTAAATAAAGATGCTCATCAATATACATGGTGGAGCGTGATGAGACCCGCCACCAGGCTGGAAAACAGGGGTTGGCGGATTGATTATATTAACCTCACACTTTCTCTGCAGGATCAAATAAGAGAAGTAAAAATTTTACCGGAAGTGAAGCACAGCGATCACTGCCCTGTTTATTTAAAATTGGAATTATAATGTACACTTACAATATTACAGCACTCGTCAATCATTCTATTGTAAAAGATTGGATGCAATGGCAAAAAGAAATAAATATCCCTGAATTAATGGCTACCGGCTGTTTTTCAGATTTTCGATTTTGCCGGTTATTGGATCATGATGAAACGGAAGGAAAGACGTTCACCATTCAACTATTTGCTGATTCCAAAAATGATTATGACAATTTTGTTGAACGATTCGATAATGATCTAAGGAAAAAAGCTTTTGATAAATGGGGTAATGATTTTGTGGCATTCAGGACTTTGCTGGAGAATGTGTGAGTAAAAGGAAATAGATATGATTACTGGAAAAATAATAAATAGGAACGGTTATCATCTTAACTCAAAAATTGAATAGGGTTACTGTATTTTTATTATGATGTAAGCAACCAGCTTTTTCTCTGAATCAGGTTAGGATTTTTTAAGCTAGAATATTTATTAAGTTCAATTTTCATTCTCCATTTGACAAGTCATATATCTAATGGATGTGCTTTTTTTATTTGTTGATTTAGGTAATTTTAAAGATTTTTTTGTTTGCTTAGTTTTTTTAATCCATTCACTAATGCGCGCAAAATCAAGTTCTGAGGGTTGTTTACCCGTTGTATAAAAATCAATATCTTTTGCTTCTTTTATCATATCTTAAAGTTACGAAATTTCAGGGAAATATTGTTCAACAAGTTTAGCTGCTGCTTTTGTATCTATAGCCATAAAATTGCCAAAAAGAAAACGAGCACCTAAAGTTTTATGATAATGTTCTTTCAATTTAGTCTTGCTCTCAAAAGAAACATAGCCTTTGTATCCTTTTTCAAATGAAATTTTGCATGCAAATGAAACAAGATTGCCAGGTACACCCAAATAAACCTTTTTAGCACCACGATTAAATTTATTGCTTTCGATGAGGGACATGAAAATATGATCTCCGCGATCTTGCAAGCTTATCAAACCTTATAGAATTCCTGGATTGTCAATAATGATAAGCTTATAAACCAATTGATCTACTTTTTTGGCTTCTGTTTTCCATTTAAATAGCCAGTCATTTGTTTTCAATTTTCTTATGTCTATTGAAGTCAATTCACGCATTTCTGTTTTGAAACAGTCTCCCGTAATTGCATTTTCAATCGAACGAGTTAGTTTATCAATTTCTATTTCAAATAGTCTACCTCCTAACATAGACCGAAGATAAAAATTTTCTTTAAAAATTCTTACGAATCAACCTGATATGGTAAAAGGCAGACAAAATAAAAAAAGCCCCACACTTCCGTATGAGGCCACCATCAACACTCAGAACCAACTTAAATGTTCAAGCTAAATGAAGCGTTGTAAGAAGAACGATTACTGTTCGCATCTTCATAACTAGCCGTTTTTTTATTCAGGTTATCAATCTTTTTTTCCAATTCTTGTTTTGCTTTTTCCAAAGAATCTTTCAATCTATTTACTTCTTTTTGTTGGGCCGCTTTTGTTGAATCCACTGCAGCTTCCATCTTGCGTATCTTTTGTTCCTGCGATGCTTTTAAGGAATCAAACTGGTTGCCCTGATTGTAGCGATAACCACTGTCATTTGCAGGCTTATCATTTGATTGATTATTGTTGTCATGATTATCATTCCAGTCATCCTCTTTATCAGAAGCAATACCATTGGCGTTATATAATCCATCTTCCTTCATAATATACTCAACACCGTAATTGAATTGTAAATCTTCATTGTCATTATAGTCATTCCAATCATGTCCATTAGTATTACCATTAAAGTGAAAACCATCCCTATTCCTCAATGAATTATTAATTTTTATCCGATGGCCCACGGGTACATATATTGTTACCTCCACATTTTGATTCCTGAATTTATCAGTTGTATTAATCATTATTGACCTATCCATTTTAAGTACTGAATCCATTTGGCTCACGTTAAATACAATCAGTGAAGCCAGCGTATCAGCGTACCTACGGGTATTGCCACTCGCCATTTTCATTGTAGTTACCTGGAAACTATCAGTCATCGATTTTTTAATTCTGATTTTTACGTTACCAATCAATGCAGTATCCCCGCTGATTCCGATGAAAGGTTCAAACCTAAACCAGCCATTCCTTCGCTCATTCATATTTTGTAATGGTTTCACTTCCAGGGATGCTACTTGTGGATTGCTTAAAAAAACAGGGACTTCATTCATAGAACTATATCCTCTAAAATCACGAGCTACAGAAGAAATCATCAAAATAAAAAATACCCATCCTATCACCCACATTCCGCCGAAAGACCATCCTATTAAATTGTTTCGGCTTTTTACTTTTGCAATTCTCCTGATGATAAAAGTAATAATGCCAATAACGGGAACAGCTACAAAAAATAGTAAAGTGCCCCAGGCAAAAACTGTTTGCCAGCCATCATTTAAGACAAAATCTTTCAAAGGAAAAATACCAACTGCTGCAATAGCGAGTGCAAATAACCCAATGATTAATGATAAAGCGATACAGCCTAAGATAAAGTACAGAAATATTTTCATGAGTGTTACAATCACATTTCCAATTGCACTACCGCTGCGTGTGGCAGCCTGGTGAATTTGTTGGCCCATTTCAGGACCTTTTTCTTTGGCAATTCTACCAGCTTCCATTCCCATCTTTCCCACTCTTTCACCCACATCTTTCATTTCCTTGATTACAGAATCCTTTATGGAATTCATGTCTATCTTTTCACCTTTCATTTCCAGCTTTTCGGAAGTGGTATTTGCCTCAGGAACCACCAGCCAAAGAATGATATAAATTATCACTGCGCCGGGGCTGAATGAAAAACTTAGAAATTGTGGAAATCCTATGCCAGCCCAATTGCTCCACCTGAAGAAAAATGAGATAAAAGGAATCAGAAATAATACTCTCGGTATCCAGGGATTTACATTGAAATAACTGGCCATTCCATTACACACGCCACCTATTATTTTGCCATCAGGATTGCGATAGAATCTTTTACGTACCCCGTTTTCCAGGAGGATACTTCCTGGTATGAAAATCCAGAGAAGCAGGTATAAAAGGATGCCAAATCCCGTAAAGGCAAATACAATAAAGAGCACTCTTACAATTACAGGGTCTATTCCGAAATAAGCTGCTACGCCACTACATACGCCACCCAATACTTTGTGCGCTTCATCGCGGTACAATTTTTTTCCTTTCCAGTTAAAGTCACTATTGAAGATACTTTCTGCATGATCCTTCCTGGCAGATTCGCTTTTGCCTGCACCTGTGCCCGTACCGGGACCAGCGCCGGCAGTTCCTTCATTTTCCTGCTCATCAAATTGCTCAGGGCGGCCCATATTTTTGATGATCGCATTTACATCATCATCAGTAATGCAGGTTGAGCCGGCTTTTATTCTTTCCTGGAAGAGCTCACTGATGCGGCTTTCAATATCATTTACAATTTCATCTCTGCCTTCTTCTTTGGCGAAATACCGGCGCAGACTTTCAATATACTGTTGCAGCAATTCATAACTACTTTCCTCAATAGGAATTACTGTTCCCTGGAAATTTATATTAATTACTTTTTTCATTTTCGTGTTGTTTTTTGAGTTCTTGTGTTTTTGATTGTTTAGTTATTTTTCCCTGTGATGGTATCTACTGCCCCGGCAAGTTCCAGCCAGGTAGCTTCTAATTCTTTATAAAATTCTGCACCTTTTTCAGTAAGGGAAAAATACTTTCTTGGTGGGCCGCTGTTGCTTTCTACCCAGCGGTAAGTGAGTAATTCTGCATTTTTGAGCCTGGTCAGCAGAGGGTATAATGTACCCTCCAGGATATTCAGGTTGGCTGATTTCATCATATCGATGATATCACTTGGGTAAGCCTCTCCCAGTTTGATGACAGAAAGAATACAGAATTCCAGTACTCCTTTTCTCATCTGGCTCGCTGTGTTATCAATATTCATTTTTCATTTTTTTATTGTTTAAAAAAGCGGATCATTCATTTTTAGATTCCTGTTTTTAAACGTCTTTAATCGCAGGAAGTATTATTTTGACTTGCTTTCGAATCACAAAGATATTCCATTTTACAATACTATGCATTACATACTACTATAATTTTTCGATTTAAATTTTATTTAGGTATGTATTTATCCGACGTAATGTAGCATGGGTATGTATTACACGCCAATCTGTTTATACTAAAAAATATTTTAGTAAATGGAGAAATGGTCAGAAAAAAGGATTAACGGCGGTTAAAAGCACCGAAATTGATCAAACCAATTATGGATTTATACAGAATGTAAATGGTATATAGCCCAAAATTAGTTCTTGAATCGGTATAATACCATCTAATATTTCCTCATAGTCCTTCGGACTAATTTGTAAATAAAGATGGTATTAAAAAAAAAGGCAGATAATTTTTTATTTGATTTTATAAAAAATTATCTGCCTGGTATTTTAAAGAACGGTTATTTCAGTTTATAGCTTTCCATTATATTTTGGATCAAAATCTATCATCCACTCTATACCAAATTTATCTCTAAACATAGCAAAATAGGTGCCCCAGGGACTATCACCAATGGGCATTTCAATATTTCCATCAACTGACAGTCCGTTATATAATTGGTCGGCTTCTTCGCGACTTTCAGCATTGATAGCAATTTTAGACCTGTTTTCATTTTCATTTACCCTTTCCAATACTTCGGGAACATCATTGCCCATTAAAAGATTTTTGCCAATAGGCAATGCAATGTGCATTAT
>JBDTEF010000146.1:0-45677 GCA_039922615.1 Ginsengibacter sp. | reverse complement strand
TTCATAACCCGAAGGTCGGCGGTTCAAGTCCGCTCCCCGATACTAATTTCATTATAAATGAGATGCTACAATTTTCCTTTATAAACCTTTAGGGCTTCTTCCAGGCAATCCATGGCATTATTGATTGCCTCAAGGTTTAAGACGTAAGCCAATCTTACTTCATTTTTACCAAGGCCTTTTGTACTGTAGAAACCTGCAGCAGGTGCGAGCATTATGGTTGCTCCTTTATATTCAAAAGATTCCAGCAGCCATTGACAAAAAATTTCTGCATCATCTACTGGAAGTGATGCCATTGCATAAAATGCCCCACCAGGATTAGGGCAAAAAACGCCTTCCATATTATTTAATCTTTTTACAATTAAATTCCTTCTATGCAAGTATTGATCTTTCGTTTTTTCAAAATAGTCTGCAGGAAGATCTACTGCTGCCTCCCCTGCTATCTGGCCAAATTCCGGAGGGCTTAACCTTGCTTGAGCAAATTTCATTGCAGCCTGTAGCACTTGCTTATTTTTAGTTACTAAGGCGCCAATTCTGGCTCCGCAAGCACTATACCTCTTACTGATAGTATCCATTAAAACTACATTATTCTCTACACCTCTTAGGTCCATCGCGCTTACTACTTTTCCATCATAAGCAAATTCCCTGTAGGCCTCATCAGAAAATAAAAAAAGATTGTGTTTTTTAATGATTGTCTTTAATATCTCCATCTCCTTTGCGCTATATAAATAACCAGTTGGATTATTTGGATTGCAAATAATTATTGCTTTCGTTTTAGCTGAAATTGCTTTCTCAAAATCCTCAATCGGTGGCAGTGCGAAGCCATTCGAAATATGCGATGTAATCGGCTTTATCGTCACACCGGCCATTAATGCAAAACCATTATAATTTGCATAGAATGGCTCGGGTATAATTACCTCATCCCCTGGATCTAAACAACTTAAAAAGCCAAATAATATAGCTTCACTCCCTCCTGTTGTAACAATTATTTCATCTGCTGTTACATCAATCCCAACTGTCTGATAATATTCAGTCAATTTCTTTCTATAACTTTCATTGCCCGCACTATGGCTATATGCCAAAATTTTAAAGTCAGAGTTTCTAACTGCATCCAATATAGCTGGCGGTGTTTCTATATCTGGCTGACCAATATTTAGATGGTAAATTTTCAGTCCTCTTTTTTTAGCTGCTTCTGCATAAGGTACTAATTTCCTGATAGGTGAAGCTGGCATCTCATTACCACGATTGCTTATTTTTAACATGTTACAAATTTAGCTTAAAAAATGAAGCATTCAATTGTTTCATTTTAAAATAAAAAAGCCTCCCAAAATTTGGGAGGCTTTTTTAATATTTAAAGAAGAATATTAGTTTGCTTTGATATCTACAACATTTGCATCACCACCACCTGTTGCGCAATTAACCATAATTCTATCTGCACTGATACCTTCCATTTCAGTAAGATAAGCTTTTACTGCACTAGTTCTTTTGTTACACATAGCCTGTGAAGCCTTAGAAGCTGCAGGATAACCTGTTACAGTAATGGTACAACTTGCAGAAGTTTTTAATTTAGAAGCTACAGTAGCAAGCATTGCTTTAGCATCATTGCTCAGGTTCATTGATTTACCAGAGAAAGAAATACTAGGCATATTACCAAGATCACATTCTCCTGCTTTAACCATAGCTGTGCAACAAGCTGGATCAGGACATTTACCAACACCGTCAGCATCCACTGGTTGACAATTTGTAGGAGTAATCAACTCTTTATCTTTACAATCTGGAACACCATCACCATCTGTATCAAGAGATACACCACGGAAATCAACTTTACAACCAGCTGGAGTATTTGGCTCTTTATCAAATTGATCAGGTACACCATCACCATCAGAATCAACTAAGCTAAGTTGAGCAGCTAATGAATCTACTCTGTTATTAATATTAGTAACCTGAGTTTGTAAAAGATCATTCATTCGTGCAGCAGGATTGTCAAACATCAATTGCTTTTTACCTGATTTTCCTAATGCAAATTCTAATCCAAGGTGAGCATAAGAGAATTTATCTCTATGCGCATTTCCGTGAAGTTTAACTACACCATCAAAATTATCCCAATCAACTATATTTTGTGTATATCCAAGATCAAGGTTGATTGCATTGGATAGCATGAATTTAAGACCAACACCTATAGGTAGAACCAATTCCTGAATATCACCTTTTTTGACAGTATTACGATCAACAAATGGATCACCTTTATTTTCCTGAGTTTTAGATTTGTAACCAACAAGTCCACCACCTACTGAAAAGTAAGGAAGTACTATGGTTTGTCTTTTCAACCAGTTTACATTACCAAATGTAAACACACCACTTAATGTTGCTGAATAATCTAGATCAGTTTCGCCTGCGTAGATTTTTCTTTCAGTTTCAGCAGGAAGGCCATTACCTAATTTCCTGGAATTATCACCTTTAACTTTTCCTCTTAAGAAGTCAGCCTGAAAAGCAAGATAATGATTCAATTGGTATTTTAAGTTTGCTCCATACCCAAGCTGAACTACTGAATGGGTAAAATCATTGTAGCCACCTAAAATATTAGATGAATTTAAAGCACCCCCATTTATTCCTATGGAGAATTTTCTGAATTCGCTACTTCCTGAAAAGGGAGTTTGCGCAAACATTGCGATTGCACAAAATAGAAATGCAGTCGTCAATGTTGTTTTTTTGATAAAATTGATCATCGTTTTTAATTTTTGTTAAGTGAAAGTAGAGATTTATTTTTGATTGTGGTAATTATTTTTATAATTTCTTTTAAATATTTTCTGTTAATGAAAATATTTTATTATCTATAAATGCAAATATACTATACAGAAATTGAAACTTGATCAGAATTTTCAATAAAATCAAATTTTTGATAAATTGAATTTTTACTTATATACTCAGGAACAATACTTTTCATCTGTTTTACTACTTTTTCCACCTTATTATCTTCAGCCAAATCAATTAAAAAGTCTATAGATTCAAATATAAAATTTGTCTGATTGTTAACAACCTTTGAAATCATTATTTTCTTGTTATGTGTCGGAATTACTTTCTCACTTTTGTTTAGTAGTTCTTCATAAAGTTTTTCTCCTGGTCTTAATCCTGAATACGCTATATGTATTTCTTTATCGGGAATATAGCCTGCTAATTTAATCATTTTCCGTGCTAAATCATATATCTTGACAGGCTCTCCCATATCAAAAACAAATATTTCTCCTCCGGCTCCCATTGTACCTGCTTCCAGCACCAAAGAACACGCTTCAGGAATAGTCATAAAATAACGGGTAATTTCAGGATGAGTTACTGTAACAGGCCCACCCTTATCAATTTGGTTTTGAAATCTTGGTATAACTGATCCATTAGAACCAAGAACATTTCCAAACCGGGTTGCAATAAATTTTGTTTTTCCATGCTGAAAATACGCACCGGTGCCCTCTACGCCTAAAGAAGTTGACGGTGCCTTCTGACTTTCATTTAACTGTGCAATATACATTTCTGCAATTCTTTTAGAGGCTCCCATCACATTGGTTGGGTTAATCGCTTTATCAGTTGAAATAAATACAAATCTTTCCACACCATATTTCACTGATAAGTCCGCAATAATTTTTGTACCTTTTACATTATTTTTTACAGCCTGGCACGGATGCATTTCCATAAGCGGAACATGTTTATAAGCAGCAGCATGAAAAACAATTTCCGGTTGATAAGTTTTGAAGATAAAATCCATCATATCACCATCACGAATATCACTTACACTCACAATTATTTTATCCCTATTGCATTCTTGTTGTTCCAATTGATATTGTAGATCATATAAGCCTGTCTCACGATTATCACATAAAATAAGTTGTTCAATATCTATTTGCGCTACTTGTTTCACTATTTCACTACCAATTGAACCCGCAGCACCTGTAATCAAAATTCTCTTTCCTTTCAGGTAATCTACTACATGTGCCGGCGATAACTGGATACTTGGCCTATTCAAAAGATCTTCAATTTTAATGGCTTTAATTTGCCTGGATTTTAATTGGCCATCAACCCATTTTTGCATGGCAGGTATTACTTTTACACTAATATCATTTAACAAACAGAAATCTACAATTTGATTTTTTAATGCAAGATCAACTTCATTTTCCGCAATGAAAATTTCTTCAATCGCCAATTTAATTAATAAAGGTTTTGCGCTTTCAAAAGAATAAATCTTTGCGTTATCAATAGCTTTAGACCAGTGCCTGGGATCTTCTTCAATAAAACCTACTACTTTGTACTGCCGTCCTGATATAGATTCGATAGCATTTTTCAATAGTGAAGCGCCTGCTCCCGTTCTGCAACAAACAAATACACTTTCTTTTGAAAATTTAATGTTCATGCTTCTACGATATAACTCTTTTACCCAAATCCTGTAGGCGAATATAAGAAACGATGCCACGAAAAAATAGATGAACAGAACAGATGTAGGTATGATATAAAGGACATTAAAAAATTCACTTACCCCTATTGATAAGAATAAAGCAAAAGATGTGGCAAAAACTGCGGACACACAACGCATTGCTTCATTTACGCTTGACAAACGAATGATGCCTTCGTAAGTACGGAATAACCTAAAAAAGAGAATATTTAGCCCCGTGACTGTCGCTAAAGGAATAATAAGTCCATGTTGTTCTACAACGGTCCAATCCATATTAAACCGTAGTAAAAATGCATATATAAGCGCAAATGCACAAATAGCCAGATCTAAAAAAAATATTATCCACCTGGGAACAGTATTCCTATTTTTTATTAGCAGAAAAATCTTGTATAGTAATCTGTTGGGGCTCATGAAGGTTAATTTGAACAACTTTCTACAGGCATAAATTTCGGTACCCGTCCCGAACCAAAATAGTGCCAAGGTTTAAAGACAACGTAATCAAACTTATACTTATTAATCTTTAAACTATTGCAAGCAAAAATAATAATTAGTTAGTAAATCAAAGTATCTTTTTTAATAAGAATCAATAAACGTAAAATGCTTAATTAGTGGCCACATTCCGATTCAGGATTCTTTTCATGTAAATTCACATACCTAGGAAAGCAAGTTTTAAATACTCTTTTCATGTTTATACATTCTAACTTTTACTCAAGTATTATTTTAAACTTAAATTGGATAATAAAAAAACAATTCAAATCTTACTGGCAAAATTTGAATTTATTTAATAGAAAAAAAAATATTTTTTATATAACGAAAATTAATTATTCAACCGATAAATTATTTAAAGAAAATAATTTCAATTCAATGAAAAAATATAAGAGATATTAACGACGTTATTAAGATGAATAATATAATTTGATTTCTCGTTCATTTATTAATATTATTTGCATTACTAAATGAATACCCATATCTTCATTAGTTATAACTGTATATTTTATTTACCAAAACTAAAACTACTAATTATGGCATTTCTTACATCTGAACAACTAAAGTCAATGAATTTTAAGAGTATGGGAGATCATATCTATATCTCTGACAAGGCATCCATTTATAACCCATCAAAAATTTCCCTCGGTTCTTATGTGCGGATTGATGATTTCGCAATTATTTCTGCAGGTGAGGAAGGTATTGAAATAGGCAACTTTGTGCATATTGCATGTTATGCGTGCATGCTTGGACATTCAAAAATTACCTTCCATGACTTCACCGGGATTAGTTTAAGATCGATGGTATTATCAAGCACCAGTGATTTCACAGGAGATCACCTTTTTAATCTCAAAGAGTTTACGCCATTGAATGAAATTGAAGGCCTTACAATTTCTATAAACAAACCTGTAGTTTTTGAGAAAGTTTCAGTACTTGGTGCTGGCTCTATAGTGATGCCTGGAGTCACGCTTGCCTCAAATTCAGGAGTTGGAGCTCTTTCAATGATTCTTAAAGATACAGAACCAGGAGGATTTTATTGGGGAAATCCTGCCAGGCTTGTTAGACAGGCTACCACTAAAGCTTTTAACCTTCTGGAAGAATCATTTAAAAATGGTCTAATAAAAATCAGGGCGTAAATAATGAAGATTTTGCAACTGCAGAAATCAATAAGATAAATTGAGCTATTACCCAACTATGGAAAGAAATATTTGAAACAAATAAATCATTGTTGTAGGGTAAATTTATAATATAAAAGGGGCAACTTCGTTACCCCTTTTATATTATCTTATTACTTTATAAAACAACAATTTTTTAGTTAAAATTAAATTTATTTTTTGCTTTTAAATATTTATATCTTTTTTACATTGGTAATATTTTATTGTCCAGTCTTTCAATAACCATTTAACTATTTCTATTGACATTTCTTTAAAAATTAAAAATCATTTTCTGACTAATCCATAAAATTAATTTTTTTACTGGCTATTATACCACAGCATTCAAAAAAGTGGATTTTTTTTAAAGAACTTTTAATAAAATTATAAAACGAAAAATACTAATTCGACATAAGGATTTATTTTCGGTACAATGTGTGCTATGACTGATGTACCTTTCATAAATTTTTAACTCATTAAATAATAATTTTGGCTTATTTATCATTAGAACAATTGCAAGCGCTCAATTTTGCCAGTATGGGAGATCATATTTATATTTCCGACAAAGCATCAATTTATAATCCATCAAAAATTTCTCTTGGTTCTTATGTCAGGATAGATGATTTCGCACTTATATCTGCAGGTGAAGAAGGAATCGAAATAGGCAATTTTGTCCATCTGGCATGTTATTCCTGCGTTCTAGGACATTCAAAAATAACGTTTCAAGATTACACCGGTATAAGCATTAGAACTACTGTACTCTCAAGCACCAGTGAATTTTCGGGTGAATACCTTTTTAACCTTAAGGAGTTTATTCCCATTAATGAAATAGAAGGACTTACTTCTTCTACAAATAAACCTGTAGTTTTCGAAAAAGTTTCAGCTGTAGGTGCCGGTTCCATAGTATTGCCTGGAGTCACCATTGGTTCAAATTCTGCAGTAGGACCACTATCAGTTGTCCATAAGAATATTGAACCGGGAGGCTTTTATTGGGGGAATCCACCAAGACTCGTCAAAAAAACATCAAATAGGGCAATTACAATGCTAGAGGAATCTTTTGGAAATATTATATCAAAAAATGAAGCTGAAAAAATAAGTGAATAGAAATAATATTTCTAAAACAAAAGCGTTCAATCTTTGAATTTTTTTATTTGCAAATTGCAATGAAGACCTTAAAAATCAGGTTAATACAATAATTTAATTTTGATCTACTAATTAAAAGGAATTAAAAAAATATTAGTTGCTCAATACAGAAGTGAAGGTTTCTCATAATAATAGAAGAATGAATATAATTTTGTTCCAGATATTTCTGTGGGTTTAGTAAGCCCCTTAAACAATGGTTATTTTCCAGGAAAAAAAATTTTCAGGTTTTATAAATTTATAGCTGTTAATGATATAAATGGTTTAATTATAATAGGTTAGACTACAGAAATACTGGAATGTGTAGGTCTAAATTGAAGGTTGGTGGTAATATTCCTTCATAAAGACATCTTAAGATTTTATTGAGGAAAAGCTTTAAAGTTTAGAAAAAAAATGTCAACCGCGAGATTGACATTTTGAAAAAGAATTTAGATACCTCTCCTTATTTAGTACAGTTTTATGTATTTTATATAATTTCTAAAGATTGCTGCCATCTATATGAAGGTTGCTTTAATAATATAGATAACTTTTTCCAGGTCTTCTGCAGCTAAATTTGAACCAGAAGGTAAACACAATCCATTTTCAAATAATTGATCGCTTGTACCGTCTCCATAATAAGGATATTTTTCAAATACTGGTTGTTGGTGCATGGGTTTCCAAAGTGGTCTTGATTCAATATTTTCTTTTTCCAGTGCTAACCTGATATTCTCACGAGTGATTTCTTTTGTGAGACTGCCATCAATTAAAATGGCAGATAACCATCGATTACTGAAATAGTCATTATATTCTTCCTGGAAAGTGATGCCTGGAATATTAGTAAATGCAAGCTTATATGCATCAAAATTGGTTCTTCGTTGTTCGATTCTTTTATCTAATATTTCCATTTGTCCGCGTCCGATGCCAGCCACAATATTACTCATTCTGTAATTATATCCTATCTGGGAATGTTGATAATGAGGAGCTTCATCACGGGCTTGTGTAGCTAAAAAAACAGTTTTTTCTTTTTCTTCAGCCGTACGTGTAACTAATGCACCACCTCCGGAAGTAGTAATTATTTTATTGCCATTAAATGACAAAACACCGAATTCACCAAAGGTGCCACATCTTTTTCCCCTAATAGAAGAACCGAGCGCTTCAGCAGCATCCTCAATAACAGGAATTTCATATTCATTGGCTATTTTAAGAATTTCATCCATTCTAGCAGGCATCCCATACAAATGAACAGGTATTATAGCTTTTGGCTTTTTACCTTTAGAAATTCTGTCCTTAATAGCTATTTCCAAATGTTCAGGTGACATGTTCCAGGTATCCTTTTCACTATCCACGAAAACAGGGACTGCGCCGAGATAAGCGATCGGGTTTGCAGATGCAGAGAAGGTCATACTTTGACAAATTACTTCATCGCCAGGTTGCACATCTGATAAAATTAATGCAAGATGCAAAGCTGCTGTTCCACTGCTAAGAGCTGCTACATTTTCTGCTTTCAAATAATCCTGTAAGTCTTTTTCGAACCCGTTAACATTTGGGCCAAGCGGTGCGACCCAGTTTGTATCAAAAGCTTCCTGCACATATTTTTGTTCTGTACCTCCCATGTGAGGTGAGGATAACCAAATTTTTGAATTCATATTTTACTTTTTATAATTCTCCCGGGATTACCTACTACTGTAACCCCATCCGGTAAATTGTTAATAATTACTGCGCCAGCTCCAATTGTACACCATTTTCCAATCGTTATACATTGAATGACGCATGCACCTATTCCTATATGTGTACCTTCGCCAATTTCAACCTGGCCAGCTAGTCCTACCTGAGGAGAAATATGGACGAAATCTCCAATTATGCAATCATGATCTACGGAGGCATTGGTATTTATAATAACATGTCTTCCCAGGGATGATCCTGTATTTATAGAGCAATTCGCCATTACTACGGTACCCTCTCCAACTTTGACGTCTTTAGCAATGACAGCATCAGGATGAATCGCGGTTCCGAACGGGACATTTACAAAAAAGCTGTCTATTTTTTTCCTGATTTTGTTATTGCCAATAGCTATAATAGGCAAAATAGGATTAGATTTTAAACAGCTTTTAATATCCCCGCTCATAATATAGCCCGCGAAGTCTTTTATTTCTATATTATCATCCCAAATTCCTGATACCTTCTTATTATTTAATCTTAAAGTATCAAGGATTACTTTTGAATGACCACTTGCTCCTATTATATCCATGCTAAATGCCTTTAAATTTTTCCATAGTAGCGGAAGTGTCAGAGGAAATTCCTTCTTTTATAATTACTTTTTTTATCGTCAAAAAGAAAATTTTTACATCAAGGACAAAGGAAAGATTTTTGACATACCAAATATCATATTCAAATTTTTTTTCCCAGCTAATAGCATTTCTTCCATTTATTTGTGCCCATCCTGTAATACCTGGTCGCACAGTGTGCCTGATTTTTTGTTTGTCATCGTACAAAGGTAAATATTCAACCAATAATGGGCGCGGGCCAATTAAGCTCATGTCACCTTTTATGACATTTAGCAATTGTGGAATTTCATCTAAGGAAGTTTTTCTTACAAATTTGCCCAACCCCGTTAATCGTTTTTCATCAGGTAAAAGAATCCCTTTTTTATCCGTTTTATCATTCATCGTCTTGAATTTGATGACCTTAAAAATTCTTTCATCTTTCCCCGGACGGGACTGAAGAAAAAAAGCTTTACCCTTATTTGCAATCAATAATAATATAGTGAACAAAATGAAAAGTGGAAATAAAATAATAAAAGCAGAAAAAGCAACAAAAAAGTCTAAAAAACGCTTTAAATAATTCTTATACATTGACAACTAAATTGAATTATTACACAGAGGATATTTTGGGCAAATTATTGAAAATTAATTTACTTTATCTTTTACAATGTAATGATTGAAATTCGCTAAAATTCTTGTTAGTTTGGTTCACAGTTTTTGTACTCTTCCAAAATGCCAGCCCAAACTAATTGTTGCTCGTACCTGTTACAAATTAATTCTCTCGCATTAGATTTTAATTGATTTAGCCATTTAGGATTTGCGAGATAATTTTTCATTTCATCGTAAATGGCACCTTCATTTTTTACAGGTATGATAGTTCCATTTACACCATTTTTGACTATTTCATTACAGCCATTAATATCTGAAACAATGGAAGGCAATCCCATTGAGCCGGCCTGCATTACCACATTGGGAAATCCTTCACGATAACTTGGGAAGACCAGACAATCACTGATTGCAAAATATGGCCTGACATCTTTTACAAAACCCGTAGAAAGAATATTTTTATTTGTCTCAATTTGTGTAATAGTTTGAGGTAATAAAGCATCCAAATCCTCTTCTAAAGGGCCAACTAATAACAATTTTATATTTTTCTTTTCAGCATTTAATTTTGAGAATGCACTTACTAATTCGTTTACACCTTTGTCTCCAACTAACCGGCCAATGAATAAATAAACAAAATCATCACTGGAAATATTGAATTCATTTTTCAATTCTGCCTTATGCTCAGAGGATATAATTGCAGGATCAAAATAGGAGGTATCAATTCCATTAGAACTACCGTTTCCAATAACTTTTAATTTTGATGCCGGTGCAAATTTATTTTTCGCTATAATATCGAGAAGGCCATTAGAATTAGGATAAATTTTTGTTGCGCATGAATAGGTAACCTTTTCTACCACATTCAATAATCTTCTTTTGTTACCGGTAGCCTCAAGCAAAGGTAAACCTGCAACTGTATGAAAACGATGGGGTACCCCAGCCAATTTTGCAGCTAACATTCCTACAGTACCCGCCTTGGGAGTATGCGTATGTACGATGAAAGGTTTTTCTTTTCTAAATAATTTATATAATTTTAAAACTGCTTTACTATCTTTCAAAGGTGAAATTGTGCGGGTCATTTCGACAGTTTGAAAAGGAACATTTTCATAAGATGTAATATCCTTCACAAGATCGCCCGGACTGGTAACTCCAATAGTTTCATAGAAATTTTTCATGAACCTAAGCTGTCCTTTCAATAATCCAAAAAAAGAAAGAGGAACTGTAGTAATGCGAATTAGTTTCCTCATATTTATTTTAAGGTGGAACCACTAAATGATGCAGGCGGGGTTACTGATTTTCCATTGCTTATAAATGTATTATTTGAGACTGACCTGGCTTTTTGTATTAAGGATGAGGGACCTTTTAATCGGTAGTACTCTTTTGGTATAGTAATTTTATTATTTGTAAAGTTTACATTTTCCATTTGAATATAAGGAAAATAGGAATTGAGGTTTGTATTGCCAGTATATTCTATTGAGCAATTTTCTATGGATACGTTTTGGGTTGGATCATTACTTACTACTACAAAGCCACTTGCTTCACTCTTTATGACACAATTACTGAATACACTGGAAGCTCCAGGTTTATGCCATACAGGATAAATATTTCCTTTTTTGCAATCAATAGTACAATTATTAAAAACAACATTTTTCGCATTAACAATAATAGTTCTGTTTGGGCTATCCTGATGAGCAATAATGGAACAATTATTTAGAGTTACATTCTCTGTAGTTGCAGGATTGGACGCTATAAATTGGGAACCCAAGTTATTTTCAAATTTACAGTTAGAGAAGACAACATTATTCACAAACTGGGTTTTTTTATTAGGTTCTAAATCCACCCCTGCAGAAGGTCCATGATGGCCATAAGATCCTTCTGTTATTCCTGTATTTATAAATTGACAATTATTAAAGGTCCCATTTTGCATCGTAATAATTGACATACCCTGCCTGGCATTGTTTGAACAAATTACGTTGTCTGCTTTAAAGGCGTTACTACCTAAAATATACAATCCATCAGTTTGTGCATGATGCAAATAAAGATTCTTGAGGGAAACATTGTCCGAATTACCAATTACTATAAGTCGTCCACCTGATTCAACTACAGAAGAATCCCTGGTGGTTTGCTGCACATTCCCCCTGATTTCTAAATTTTCAATACTCACATTTTTGCATGCTTTGATAATCATGGGAGTGATAGCATAATCGGTACTGAACATCTTATTTTTAGCATTACTACTCGTAACATTTCTTTTGAAATTCCCTTTAACTGAAATAACAGCCCTATCCCCATAAATTTTTAGATAATTGCAATTTTCAATAATTAGATCCGGCAAGTTATTATCAGCAGTATGATAACTATCTAAATAATAAACTCCTTTCGGAAAAAATATTTCACCGCCACCATTTTGGTTAATCGCATCATAGACTTTTTGCAAGCTACTATAGTTATTATATACGCCATCACCTTTGGCTCCGTAATCCAGTACGTTTATTTTGAGCGTTTTCTGCGCTGATAAGTTACCTGAAAAAAGGAATAAGATAAAAAAGATAATTTTTTTCACAATTTAAATTTTAGGTAGTGCTATTTTGACTATCTAAATTACATAAGGTTGCAACGAAAGAACGGTAATTGTAATAATTTAACATAGAAAATAAAGTTTTGAACATCCACCTTCTTATTTATATAAGCATTGTGTATAGCTTTCAAGATACTTATCTACCATGTTTTTTATATCAAATTTTTCAATGTGATTACTTGCATCTAAAATGAGCTTTTGCGCAAAATTCTTGTCTTCATCTACCTGTGTTATTTTATTTGCGAGAAGTGCAGGGTTTCTTTTTGGAAATAAAAAATCAGCTGAAGGGACAATACTATTTATTCCCGGAACGTCAGCACCAATGAAAGGTTTACCTGATGCCAGGGACTCCAAGGTAACGCCAGATAACCCTTCAAAATCAGATGACAAAACATTTAAATCCACCAAATTCATAAGAGCATATACATCTGTTCGAAGACCTAAAAAGTGTACTCTTTTTTCTATCAACAACTTTTTAGATAATTCCTTTGACTTTTCCATTAACTCACCTTCGCCGGCAAAATATACATTGTATTTTTCAGGTAATAATTTTATTGCTTCAATAAGTGTATCCTGATCTTTTGCACCATTGAATCTGCCTACCATTAGAATATTAAATGAAGAAGATTGTAAAAACAAATAATCGGAAATCAGCACGTTCTTTCTGACCTCCCTTATCTGGGTAAGATTTACACCATTTGGTATAATTGATATTGAAACATTTGACTTAAGCCAGTTTTGCAAAGAATCTTTCACTTCTTTTGTGATGGCAATAATTAAAGAATATTTTCTATATAAATATCTTTCTACAATTTTAAGCAAATAATACTTTCTTCTATTATTTGAAACATTATGTTCCGTTTTAATTAAAATTGTTTTAGAAGATACAAATACTGAGGCGATTGCTAACCAATTTTGACTTGGAAACAAATGAGCATGAACAATATCGTATTTTTCTTTTCGTAATATCCGGATTAATTTAATTGTCTGAAATGGATTATAAAAAGAAGTATTAAAATTCGTTATTTTAACGCCGCCATCTTCAATTGTTTTTGAGTAACCTTGCACATTTTTCTGATCATTAGCAAAAATTAAATGTACCTCATTTCCTCTTTCACGCATCAATGGCAATATATCAGTCAATAATTTTTCTGCTCCTCCGGAACCCAAATTATTTATATAATGTAGAATCTTCATTTTTTCGCCATGGCTATTTTAAAGTCTCTACTTTCTGTTAATACCCAAAATCCAAAAATAATTAACGCTACAATAAATGGTGTTTTCTGCCTAAGCATAATACCCAAATTTCCAAGAATCATTGAAAATGCAGTACTTCCAATAATAAAGAAAAAGAAAACAGATTTAATAACAAGATTCCCTTTCTTAAATGCTGCATATGGCTTGTTCCTCAATATTTTATAAGAGAAAAATACTAGAAAGATATTCTCGAAACTAGCCATTAATCCTAAAAATCCGGAAGCATCGAAAAATAGCGGACGATAAAGAAAGGTGAGAACCTTCAAAATGATAGGATAATTGCTTGTATCTACAGAAGAAGCGGATCTTTCCGTACTCAAACTAGCAGCTCTGTTCGAAGCAAATGCATCAACAGAATCTACATCTAATGAATCCAGTTTTACAAAATCCATTACATAGGGAATCATAATAATTAAAGCGGCACCAAATATAACAAACAGAAGAACCTTTCTTGGAGTTTTTACTTTCTTATCAATTAGTGTAGCTCCACCAACTGCTGAAATTAAGAATAGAAGAATATGAGGTCTGATGAACGCTGCTAATGCAACAGTTATAAATATGGGAATAAGACGCTTGGTAATATTTTTTGCAGCATAAAGAAATAATCCGCAACACATGAATAGCAATGCATCTTTACCTATACCCGCTGACCAAAAATGCAGGTTTGGCAAAAAAAGGATCCACGGAAAAATAGAAAAGCCAAATATTTTGTAGCGGGACAGGTAAGTAAAATCAGGTACATTTTCTTTTAAAACTCGATAAAAATAAATCCAACCTATATATCCCATAAAGGCATACAACATAAATCCGGAAAAAAAACTCAAATCCAAAATATGCGCAGGGAAGTAATTTAGCGTTGCGACAAATCTGGAGGCACCACTTCCCCTATAATATAACCAGATATCACTAAAGATAAATTTCTTGGGAAAACCCCAATACATTTCCGCATCGCCACCTTGCCCACCTATATAAAAATAGTAAGCAACTCCAAATGCCATATGATAAAAAAACATGCGGCCAAGTAGTGTTTTATCTTTGGCATCAAATTCTTTGAATCGATCTTTTAGATTATACCCGAAGATAAATATTATCATGCAGAATAATACATCTAACATTTAAGTTTCAATTTAGCTTGATCGGTTGTAAATATTGTTTCAATTTCTGTTCGCATCTTTTCTGTTAATATCATTTTAGGAGCTTCCTTTTTCTGGATTGACCTAAAGATTTTATGTCTCAGTTTTTTAGGTAAGGCATTGGATAAGAAATCTTTAATACCCGACTGTTTTAAGAGATACAATATTTTCTTAAAACGGATATTTGCTGATTCATTCGTTTTTTTTAAACCTAATGGAATTCTTTTTATAGCGAGAAATTCAAATAGCTTTTCAAATTCTTTTTCCTGGTTCCTAATAAGTTCATCAAAATCTAAAACCAGGACATTATCTCCAAAATATTCTTTAAACCTTAAAATATTTTTATGGTACAGGCTCATGCCTAAATAACTCCAATTATTTTCAGTTCCGCCATTATATTCATCAATATCTTTTTGTATTGCATCTTTAAAAGATTGATTTGTTTTACCCAATCCAACATCCATTTTATAATGAGAAAAAGCTCTTTTTAATCCATCTCTTACCAGTATAATTATTTTGGCTTCTGGATTATATTCAAAAATTAATTCAGCACTTTCTGGTGCATGCAAATAAGCTGTACTTCCTTCAGCAAGATATTTCTGCTCTTTTGCCATTTCATATAACTTCGAGTAGTGAGTTGCTTTACGTAGGTGTGCTATATGCAAAGGCGTGGGAAATTCTTTTGCAAAATAATTATCTATGGAAAAATAAGGTGATTCCTTAAAAATTTGGGATGGGAGATTTGAAACAAAATAGTTAGGTTCTTTAATTGGTGCAAAGTAAATACAAGGATGTTCACCAAGTGTTTCACAAAAAGAAGTAGTACCCGCTTTCATAGCGCCAACAATAAATAAATTTGCCTTTTTGTTTGGTTGCATACTTCGTAATTAACTTCTTTCCTGCATCTTAATTAAAATAATAAAAGAGTTGCACTTGCAGATGCACTTTTAAAAGTGGGCAAATTTAAGAGAAAATTTAAGACCTTACATAGGATCTTTTCCTCATTTTTTTTGGACGCTCGATTTGAAGACTGATTCTACTAAACGCTGTGTGCTAAAGGCATCCTGATCTGAAAAAAAAGAATCTCTTATTTTTTTTCGTTTTTCCTCATAAGGATCAATTCCTGTTAGAAATAAATTTTCAAGAGAATTTACCATGTCTTCCTGATTATCAAGAACATTGGATGGCAACCAATCTTCAATATTTTCAAAATAAAAACCTCTGGTGCTTTTATATATTTCTAAATCAGAACAAACACATAATATAGGCTTGTTCATCAATAAATAATCTGCTATGATGGATGATACATCTGAAAGAAGTATATCGCTGCAAGCAACTAACTGATAGAGAGTTATTCCCTTTCTGGCAATCCATTTATCATCAATAAATTTTAAATGACTAAAATCACTGAGATGATTATTTTTTTGTGCTGCAGGATGCGGTTTTATCAAACATAATATTTCATATTTTTTCAAAAACTCATTGAATTGAAAAACATCGAAGGTATCCAGGTTAAAGGGATTATCCATAAACTGCCCATCTTGCGTCAAACCTTTTATTGAATTTTGACGGAAAGTTGGCATCCAAAGGATTATTTTTTTAAATGGCAAAAAATTGCTTCCCACATTTGCCCTGATAATAGAAATATTATCTTTTGCCTCCAACATCACATCATTTCTTGGATATCCGGAGGAAACTACATCTTTTTCAAGTACACCAAACGCTTCTGAAAACATAACTTTGGTTAGGGGAGATGTTGCTACAGTTAAGTGTGCAGGTATTCCCGGATATCCCCTTAGTTTTTTTACGCGCTTATATAATATGCCATGCCAAACGTTAACTGTAACCTGGCGCTTGGAAAAAGAATTGAGAAAGGACCCTGTCGTAAAAAAAATATACCGGCTGGTAAGATATTTTATAAAATACGTAAATGACCTGGTTTGAATTACATTTATTCCGGGAGGTAATAATTTTTTTGCATATTTCTCATATTGCTTAGAAACGCCGAAGTAGATTTTAATCTTATAATTTTCGTATATAAATTTAGCAATGGACAAAGTATTGTCATCAAGATTTTTATTACCATGAAGCATAACATGATCATACTTTGGAAGTATCTTATTTAAGATTGTCAGAAGTCTAAAAAGATATTTCTTTCTCATTCAATAGTTTTCAAGTAATCGCAAATAAAAATCATCCCTGTACAAATTTATTATATAGTTTTTTTCCAATTAAAAACCTAAACCAAATAAGAATTGTGAGCTTATTTTTAAAATCAAATAATTGTTTTTTATGGTTAAATAGTAGTTTCTTATTTTCCCGCCCTGAATGAAACTTCATCATGTTTAAAATATACTGAAGTGTCATCTTCTTTTTTTGGTTGGCTATTGATACGCTATGGTTAAAATTAGTGAACTCGTCAAAATAATCCAACACCTCAAGGTGATTCTTCATTCTGTTCTCCTCCCATTCAATCGATTTTCCTTCCTGAAAACTCCAGGCATTTTCAACGTTTCTGTTATAAATACTCATTGGGTCTGGCCCCAGGTAACCGATTTTTCCCTTTGAAGCACAAAGAAGCTTTAGAGCCACATCACCAAAGGTTATTTTATTGCCCCATTTAGGTATATCATTCAAAACTACCCTCCGAAAAACCATTGCAGCTGTCCATATACCTAACCGACCACAAATTACCTCATCCATTGAAAATTTATAGGTAATCTCATTCATTCTACCTTCCGGACCCGTAATTTTATCAGGCTTGGAATTATCTGCGTACTTAACTGTAGTTGGATGATAGCACATTGAGCAATCAGGATTATTTTCTAAAAAACTCACCTGCCTTTGCAATTTCAATTCATTTGTCCAGCAATCATCTCCTTCGCATATGGCAATGTATTTACCCTGGCACCGGCCAACAGTATTCATTGAATTACCTTTCATACCCAACCTTTCCTCATGAACCTTTAAACGAATAATATGAGGGTATTTTTCCTGGAATTCTTTGCATATTAAATTTGTATTATCATCCGATTTGTCTACCCCGACTACTATTTCATAGGGGAAATCAACCTGTTGGTTTACAGCACCTTCAAGGCACTGCCGGATATATTTTTCATGATTGTATGTAATTATGCAAGCTGAAATTATAATACCTGTAGCATTTTCATTCATTCCTCACTTTTAAAATAAATAAGTTATAAGTACGAGAACTATTATTAATTGGATTCACCCTGCTTCATTATTGCCTTTATTGCAGTTGTTGATATTCCTTTGGTCCTGGGCAAATAAATTACTTCACATAAAGAATTTAAATCATCAAATTTGCCTTTCCAATCATCACCCATTACCATAAGATCTACGTTATTGTTCAAAATATCATCTGCTTTTTGATCCCATTTATCTTCAGGGATCACCAAATCAACAAATTGCAAAGATTCAAGATATTGTTTTCTTCTTTCATAAGTTATTTCACACTCCTTTCCTTTCACCTTATTGAATTCATCTGTAGAGAGACCTACAATTAATTTATCTCCCAAATCTTTTGCCCGTCTTAAAATTTCCAGATGGCCATAATGTAACAAATCAAAAGTGCCATAAGTAATCACTGTTTTATACTTCCCACGGAAAACAGAATCAAAATCAAGATTTAGCGATGATTCATTTTTATCAATAAATAAAGAAATCATTTTGTTTAATAGGGGAAGCCTCATTCTTTGTTGTTCATTAAGCACACCATCTATCAACCGCAATGTTTTTATTCCTTCTAACACTACTGAATTGTCTTCAGATAGAGAATTGTAAAAACCTTTGCCGATCAGCAATCCTAATGTTCGATTTCTACTAAGATCATTTAAAGATGTAAGACAAATGTCTCCAATGCCACAACTTAAGAATAAAGTATCCTCTCTACCTCCGAGTATATTTAGAATGATCCTTATTTCAGAAAATGCTTTGGTAAGAAATAGAAATCTTGTATTGGCTGAATTAAATTTTGCATCGATATTTCCTAATAAAATAGCATATATATTTTTTAGAGCGCTCAATAGTTCTACACCTCTTATATCAGTTGTAAAATCAAGATAGATGTTGGTATTTTTTGTAATACTTTCAATCATATCAAACTGCTCTTTTTTGCGATAGCCAAGTGTCAGAAGCGTTGGTGTACGCTCGATCATCTCTGTACTGAACGAAGCACCTTTGAGTGACACAATATTATTGTGGCCAAGTGATTCTGTCAGATATTCTACAATTGTTTGTCCATGTTCATACAAACCTTTTGACATATTTACCACAAGCGTTTGTGGATTTAATTGTGCTTTTAAATCTTCAATCACCGCATTCATGCTTTTGGTCGGTATGGAGATTAACAATAAATCAGCCTGTTTTATTACACTAAAATCTGTAGTGGCATGTATAGATTTATTAAGTATTCTATTTAAAAAATAAGCTGAATTTGTATTCAATTCATTTATTTCATCCATTGTCTTTTGGTTTCTCAATAATATGGTTACATTATTATTGATATTAAATGACAATTGATGTGCTATTGCAGTTCCAAATGAGCCGCCACCTAATACGATTATATTCATGTATGCATTTGTTTTCCCGAATATTTTACCGGAAAAATTATTTAAAACCAAAATCCGGTATATCGGATTTCTTTAATAAACTTAATATTTGTAGGAATGCCTGCGCAATTTTAATCTTAAAGCTAATTTAATAAAAATATTTTATTAATACAATTTTTAGCGTTGATTGAATATGCTTTAATCCTTCACAGGTAATTCTTTTGATTATCTTACTTGCATAGTAGCTGTTTTGTGCACCCAGGGAAATGAATTTTTTTCGGATTTAACCCCGATAAAATGACAAAATTTCTGATAGCTACCTTGTTCTGCAAGGTTTATAACCAATAGGTTTTCCCTATTACCAAAATATTCAATTACTTTATTATTATGGTCTATATACTTTTGAATTAAAATTTCTTTATTAAATAAATCTGATTCATCTGTGTTATACGTTTCTTTAAATAATCGCCAGGCCCAGCCCTTTTCGATATACCTTGCATTTTTAAAATCTTCAATAGTTGGAATAGAACCCTTTCCAAATAATTTTGAAAGAAAGCTTACTAATGATCCATACCATTGTTCAGGATTATCCCTGACGGTCAGAATGAATTTACTATGAGGGAATGCCTTATCAAGGTGCTTGTACAATTCAGGTAACGAAAAAGGTACATCTTCAAATACCTGCGCACTTTTACAGAAATTGATAATCCGATCGTAATCCTTTTCTAAATAACTATCTAACAATTTGGCAGATTGTGTTTCCCTGGCTGCAATAAATTTTAAATCCTGGAAAGTCTTCAAAAGAGAGGTAGTACCGGTCTTATTTTGTCCTATACAAAATATTTTTTGTTTATTTCTTACAAGATAAGGATGTAATATTCTTTCATTAAATTCATGCTTAGATCTTCTTGCAATTCTTTTAAATATTTTTCTATCTATTCGAGGGATTTTCAAAGCGGCGAACGTTTATTTAATTATTTTGAACTCTCAATAATAATCTTGAGATTAGGTTAACTTCTTCAATCGATAAGTCATAATAAAGCGGCAGGCATAAGACCCTGCTGGCAATATCTTCTGACACTTCACACTCCGAAGGTTTTAAATAGGGAAGTGAGTTAGAAAGAGAAGGATAAAAATATCTTCGGGTATATACCTCATTTTGCTTCAGGTATTCTATACATTCCATCATCAATTCGTTGGTTTCAAAAATCAAAGGATAATAAGAATTATTAACGACAGAATTGGAATACTCAATTGGCCGGCGCGCTTTTAAAGATTTCAGATTCCTATTATACGTTTCAATAATTTCCTTATATTTTGCAACGATAGACTTTATATATTTTAGATTCAATAGACCCATTGCTGCATGTAATTCGCAATTTTTAGCATTGATACCCAATTGAACTATATGTTCATTATCAAAGCCAAAATTTCGCATAAGTGCTAATTTCTTTAAAATTTCTGCATGACGGGTAAAAACCAATCCTCCTTCAATTGAATGATACATTTTAGTAGCATGAAGGCTGCAGATAGAGATATCTCCGTATTCAAAAATAGACTTTCCATTGACAGTCACCCCGAAGGCATGTGCTCCATCATAAATCACCTTTAAATTATGCCGTAAAGCAATTTTCTCAATTTCAATAACATCACAAGGATTGCCATAAACGTGTGTAGCTAAGATGGCAGTAGTCTCAGGTGTTATCGCTGCCTCTATTTTGGATGGATCAATGTTCAGAGAGTTTTTATTAATGTCCACAAAAACAGGATTACAACCCTCCCAAACTATGCTGCTTGTTGTAGCTATAAAAGAAAACGGGGTAGTAATGATATCTCCTTTTAAATCCAAAGCTTTAATAGCCATTTGAAGAGCGATAGTGCCATTATTAACATATATGAGGTGGCTAACATTCAAATAAAACTTTAACTCCATCTCCAACTGGCTATGCAGCGGGCCCATATTTGTTAGCCAATGCCTGTTCCAAATACCTGAAAGGTATTCTTCATACTCTTTTTGCGGCGGAAAAAATGGTCTTGTTATGGGAATCATACTATTATTCTATTTGTAGATTTCAAAATATTTACTCACCAATTTAGTTCATATCCAATTAATGAAAATAATTTTTCATTTTCTAACCGGTAATATTCCTTTAAGAAAGCTTCCATTTTAGTATCCAAACTGGTATTATAAGCAAAACTATGTCTCTTTTCCCCATTTAAAAACATCCAATCGGATTCAGGTAAATGAAGGAAACTGAGAACTCGATTTAACACGGAGACCTTATTTTGTACAAAGTCTTTAAATCCTAAAACGATGACATTTTCTTTTCCGAATAATTCAATATATCTCTTAACCTGCTCATAATATAGTCCTCTTCTCAAAATAGAAGGTTCTGAAAATTCAATTCTATTCTTAATACCTTCTAATTCTTTTTCAATTAATGTCTCAAAAGAAGGGAATTCTTTTTCATTAAAAAGTTCTTGTATAATTTCTGTATCTGACTTTTTTATAAAGTTGTTTATCTGCTTTTGTTTTATATTTTTCTCGATAAATTCCCGGTACATATTCCATGCAGAATAAGCTCTTTCAATAGGATTTCGAAGAATGATAATAATTTTGATTGCTGGATACTCATCCTTAATTCGTCGGGCTGCTTTCTCTAAATATAGATTCTCCGGCGTGGACTCGAAACATAAATAATTTTTTTTACCATGGATATTTTTAAAAAAATGATGGTACCATCTTTTTCCTTTTTGAAAATTTTCATCTTTGTGAAAATACCCGACTTCTTTTGGCCGCGATCCCAATAAATTAGGATGTTGTGCAAGATAAAAATGCAATGAGGTGGTTCCGCTTTTCTGGGCACCAACTATCAAAAAATCCGGCGCATGACCTGGTAATAATTTTTTTTTTGCGTACCTGAAACCTCTGTTTATAAGATTCATTTCTCTTTCTTCTATTTTAAAAAGCCTTTTTTTAATTTACCTTTTAATTTACCAACAATTAAATCTTTAAAAACTGATAAAGCATTGACTTTAAATAAGAAGGCTAAGCCAATATATAGGATGAAACCTGAAGCAAAACCTAACAATAACTGGTAAGAATCATACCAATCATAGTATAAAGTCTGGTAACTAAAGTATACCACAGAACCACAGATCAAGGCAAGAATTAATAAAGGCAAAATATCTTTCACTTGGTCTGTAGTGGAATAATCTATGAATTTACCTGAATAATGACTATTGTAAAAATACCCTATGATTGCCCCAACAGCCTGCAAAATTACTAAACCCATTACACCATAAGTAATGGCAACAGCAATTCCTGCAAAAAGGGTTAGTTTCTTGTACAAATTCAATTTTAAAATAAGGTCACTCCTACCCTTTACGCGCAAAATATTTAAATTATATTGCTGTAGAGGATACAAGACGCCAACAACTCCTAATATCTGGAAGTATCTTACCGCAGGTAGCCACTTGTCAGTAAGAACTAATGAAAACAATGGCTTAGCAAGAATTGCCGAAAAAATCATCAATGGTGCTATCCAGAATACAACCTGCTGCATAAGTAAACGGTAAACTGTCTTTAATTTTTTGTCATTGTTTTGGATGGCCGCAAAAACCGGGTAGGTGACTTTTTCCAAAGCAGTCGAAATATTTTGGGAAGGAAATAATTGCAATGTATACGCCCTGTTATATAAGCCGAGCAAAACGGGGGTGAAAAATTTTCCAATTATAATATTGTAAATATTGTCAAAAAGAGCATTTAATAAACCCGAGAGTGTCAGTTTATATCCAAAATCAAAATGGTATTTTAATTTCTTTTTATTAATAATAAATGAAGGCCTCCAGGGACTATAAAACCAATGCTGGACAGTGAACAGCACGGAAGAAATCAAATTCATATACACCAAACTCCAAACTCCGTATCCTGCATATGCCATGGCGATCCCGACTATTCCACCTACGATAATACTAGGAATTTGCATTCGCATTTGCACCTTAAATTTCATTTCTTTAGTCAATATGGTGGTCTGTACGCCAACAAATGCCCTTATTATTATTGATAAAGAAAAGACCCTGATTAATGGTCTTAAAATAGAATGTTCAAAGAAACGGGCAATAAAAGGAGCGAATAAAAATATGATAATGTAAGTAACAATACTCACTAAAATATTCATATAAAATACCGTGGAATAATCTTCATGATCAGGATTCGTCGTCCTGATAAGAGAGGAAGTCATTCCACCATCGGTGAGTTTATTTCCGATCGCAATGAATACTGCAATCATAGCTATTAATCCAAACTCTCTGGGCAATAGAAGCCTTGCCAAAATAATTTGAACAGCAAAATTGATAAATTGAACACTAAATTGTTGTATAAATGTCCAAAAAGCCCCGGAAACTGCCTTGTTTTTTAAACTCATAATCAAAAACTATATTAGTTAAGGCAGCATTTTAATTTTGTCTGATTCATCTTTCATAATAACTGAATCAGCCTTCAAGGTAAATTTCTTAGATCCAATTTTATTTAGGTGATCACCATCGTAAAAATCCTCATCATTAAAGGATGCATCCTGACTTAAATCGAAATATTGACAGTTATCATATTTAGAAACGAGTGACTCCATAAAAACATTTGTCTTATCTACGAGATTTTTATCGATTGCCTCCCGGTAATAAGTAGAAAGTGGCGAGGTAAAAAAAATAACCTTAACTCCTTTACGTTTTGCTAATTGCACAATATCATCAACTTCTTTGGTAACATCATTATAATGATTATAATCTGCATTAGATAATGCCCCGTTGCTTCGCCTGGACAATGTTCTCATTGCAGCTACTTTTACGCCCCTTTTATCATGCAATGTTTTAAATATTCCCCATCCATTTTCATTGCTGGTAATTTCACCTCTCTTTAAGATATAGTAAGAAAAAAGTCTTTTTATTGTTATATCAAATTTAAGTGAGAAAAGTTCTGTATGCTGTGCCAATGCATCTGATAATGGCAGATCATAATAAAGATTATAATTTTTTGTACGCCAGCTTTCAGGACTATTTTTAAGCTCGTAGAAAAGACTTAAGTGAGAAACATTTAATAGCAAATACTTTAAGTGAGTTAAGCTATCACTATATTTTTTAAAAATATGTGCATCTATATCAAGTGATTGAGAAACATAACTGGCATTAAAACTTTTAAGAGTCAGGTATTCCGGATTTAATCCACGGTAAAAGTGAGAATTACCTAAAATAAGAACCTCTATATTTTGAGAATGCTTATCCAAATAATTCTTTTTAATGGTATAATCATTAGGAATATTTCTCAATAATAATTCAAATACCAAACATAAAATGATGATTGGTAACAAAAACAGTAATGCTTTTTTTATGAAATTTTTCATTAATTAAAATTGGAAATAGATAAATTCCTGCTGCACTCCTGCAAAATAAAAGATGACAAAAATTAATAAATAATAAAATGCATAGCGTGGAAATTTGCCAAACTTAACCACGGTATTTTGGATGGCATATTGATCTTTTCTTCCCATCCATTCCATTCCAAAAAAGATAACTATAAGGGCCAACAATGATTTATCCATTGAAGGAAAAGAAGGGAATGAAAATAATGAAAATGAAAAGACACGTCCCAGGTAAGAAACTGCATGATGAAGATCTACCGATCGGAAAAAAATATTTATTACTGATATAATAAGCATGGTTGAAAACATTTCCCATGTTTCTCTTAAAGAGGGTAATTTGGTATTTTGAGCTACAATGGGCGTTTTTCTTCTTCGATTCAAAAGTAACAATGTAGGTAAAGTTGCTAAAGCACACAATCCACCCCAAATAATATATGTCCAGTTCGCTCCATGCCAAAACCCACTTACCAGGAAAATAATAAATATATTTCTTATTCTTTTCGGGATATTTCTGGTAACACCGCCTAATGGATTGTATAAATAATCGCGAAACCAGGTAGTCAATGAAATATGCCATCTGCGCCAGAATTCTCCTAAATCTCTTGAAAAATAAGGGTAAGCAAAATTTCTCATCAAGTTAAAACCAAATAAACGTGCAGTCCCTATGGCAATATCTGAATATCCTGAAAAGTCACCGTAAATTTGAATAGTAAAAAAAACAGCCCCCAATAATAAAGTACTTCCTGAATAGGAATCAGGACTACTAAACACTGTATTTACAAACTGAGCACAGCTATCTGCAATGACCATTTTTTTAAATAAACCCCACAGAATTTGTTTTAACCCATCAATAGCCTTATCATATTTGAAAGTACGTTTTACATAAAATTGTGGTAATAAATTTATAGCTCGTTCTATCGGACCAGCCACCAATTGGGGGAAGAAGCTAACATAAGCAAGGAAAGAAACGATGTCCTTTGTAGGTTCCAATTTTCGCCTGTAAACATCAATCACATAACTCAAGGTTTGAAATGTATAAAAACTTATACCAAGTGGTAATATAATATCAAGAGTATTCGGCTGAATGGACCTTCCAAAAAAAGTAAATGCATTAACGAAGCTGTCTACGAAAAAATTATAATATTTAAAAAAGCCCAGGAAGCCAAGATTTATGCAAATACTTATCCAGAGGATAACTTTCCTTTTTGTCTCATTCTCTTCTTTCAATAATAACCTCCCCATTGTATAATCTAACAGGCAACTAAAAAGAAGCAGAAATAAAAAGCGCCAGTCCCACCAACCGTAAAAGGTGAAACTGGCTACTACAATAAGAAAATTTTGAATCCGAATAGTTTTATTAAATACAAACCAATATAGGATAAATACTACCGGAAGAAAAATGGCAAAATCTAAAGAATTAAATAACATTAGTTGGGTACTTTATAATTACGAAGCGAGCGTTGGTAAAAATCATTTAAAATTATAAATAACTAACCAAATATGGTAAATTATTTAAAAGTAATTTTATTATCCAACGATCATTCCGGCCGCCACTGTTTCATGGGTGGCATCATCAACCAAAATGATGCTACCAGTCACCCTATTCTCTCTATACGGATCGATCATCAAAGGCTTGGTCGTACGAATAGTAACTCTTCCTATATCATTCATCTTAAATTCTTTGTCTTCATTATTACGCTCCAACGTATTTATATCAATTTTATAAATGACTTCTTTTATCAATGCCTTTTGACTATTAGATGCGTGCATAATGGTGTATTTTGCACGGGGCAATGGAGATTTATTATTGAACCAACAGATCATAACATCAAATTCCTGCGATACGGTAGGGAGATTATTATTGCGTGCAATCATATCACCGCGGCTAACATCTACATCATCTTCTAATTGAATTGTTACAGACATTGCTGAAAAAGCTTCCGGCAAAGATTTCCCCAGTACATCAATTGATTTTATTTTACTTGTAAACCCTGATGGCAGTACGGTTATTTCATCTCCTTTTCTGAAAATACCACTGGCAATTCTACCTGCATATCCACGATAATCAATATATCCTTCCCGTTGGGGACGAATGACAGTTTGAACAGGGAATCGGGCATCTATTTTATTATTATCACTTCCGATATAGATTGTTTCCAATGTATGAAGTAATGGTGCACCCTGATACCAGTCCATGTTTTTACTTCTATATACTACATTATCACCTTCAAGTGCACTTATTGGAATAAATTGAATGTCTTTGATAATTAATTTAGAAGAAACCTTTTCATACTCCTGCAAAATTTTCATATATACCTCTTCATCATAATTTACAAGATCCATTTTATTGATACACACTACCAGATGGGGTATTTGCAGCAATGATGCAAGATAGGAATGTCTTTTAGTTTGTTCAATCACACCATGTCTCGCATCAATAAGAATGATAGCTGCATTGGCGGTAGAAGCACCAGTAACCATATTCCTAGTGTATTGAATGTGACCAGGCGTATCTGCAATAATGAATTTTCTTTTAGGAGTTGTAAAATAGCGATATGCTACGTCAATTGTAATTCCCTGTTCCCTTTCTTCCCTTAAGCCATCCGTAAACATCGCAAGATCTACTGTTTCATGGCCCTTTTTTTTACTTGTGCTTTCAATTGCAGCAAGCTGGTCTTCAAAGATAGATTTAGAGTCATAAAGCAGTCTGCCAATAAGGGTGCTTTTTCCATCATCAACACTACCCGCTGTAGTGAATCTTAATAGTTGGTTATTTTGTATTTCCATGGTATTGGGGCTTTAAGCTGCAAGCTTTAGGCTTTTAGCATGAGCAACATTGTTTAATCTTATTTAAAAATAAATATATTTTATTGTCCTTTCAAAATCCTATCTCCTAATTAGAAGTACCCTTGCTTTTTCCTGTCCTCCATAGCCGTTTCAGAACGCTTATCATCCGCACGATTTCCACGCTCGGTCATGCGCATAGCAGATACTTCCATAACTATCTTCTCTAAGGTATCTGCTTCGGATTCTATACCGCCAGTAATGGTAATATCCCCTAATGTGCGGAATCTTATTTTCTTGTTGACAACTTCATCCCTTTCATCCATTCTTAAGAATTCAGAATAAGGAATATAACTTCCATCACGCCATACAACATCTCTATTGTGTGCAAAATATAAGGAAGGAATGCTAATATTTTCTCGCAGGATATAATTCCAGACATCCATTTCTGTCCAGTTACTTATTGGAAAAGCACGGAAATGCTCTCCCTGGAAACAGGCACCATTTAAAATATTCCAAAGTTCCGGACGTTGATTTTTAGGATCCCACTGTCCAAATTCATCTCTGTGCGAAAAGAAACGTTCTTTGGCGCGGGCCTTTTCTTCATCTCTGCGTGCTCCGCCGATTGCACAGTCTACTTTATTCTTTTCAATTGCATCTAGCAAAGTAGTGATCTGCAAAAAGTTCCTGGAAGCGTTTTTTCCTTTTTCTTCTGATACCCTTCCTTCATCTATAGAATCCTGTACAGAACCAACAATTAACTGAACGCCTAATTCCTCAATTAAGTCATCACGGAATTTAATTGTTTCCGGGAAATTATGGCCTGTATCTACATGCATTAAGGCAAAAGGAATTTTTGCCGGATAAAAGGCTTTTTTTGCCAGGTGAGTAAGAACGATTGAATCCTTTCCACCTGAAAATAAGATTACCGGATTCTGAAATTGAGCCCAAACTTCTCTTATAATATAAATAGCTTCAGACTCCAGTTCATCCAGATAATTTAAAAAATATTGGTTCATTTTGTTTTTATTTAAAGTTATGTATGTTAAATGAATACGTTGGCTTTAGGCATACAATAGATACAGGGAAATTCATTTATCTTAAAATATATTGCCTATTCTTCCAACTAATGATTTCTCAAATTATCAATTATTTGTTTATAAATAGCTAAAGCTGATTCCTCGGCCGAGAGCAATTGTGTATTGATTTCTATCGCCGGTTTTATGGGTGGTTCATAAGGAGCACTTATCCCGGTAAAATTTTTTATTTCTCCGGTTCTCGCTTTTTTATAAAAACCTTTTACATCACGGCGCTCGCACTCTTCTAAAGATGTGTTTACATAAATTTCCATGAAATTATCAGCACCAATAATTTCTTTCACCATTTCACGATCTTTAATCAGTGGAGATACAAAGGCACTCAAAACAACAAGACCTGCATCTACAAAAAGTTTGGCGACTTCAGCAATTCTACGTAAATTTTCTTCCCGATCTTCCTTGGTAAAGCCTAATCCTTTATTTAATCCCAACCTGATGTTATCCCCATCCAATAAATAAGTATGTATGCCAGCATTAAAAAGAAGTTGCTCCAGTCTATCACTAATGGTCGATTTGCCCGAACCTGATAAACCTGTAAACCACAATACAATAGAACGATGATTTTTTAAATCACTTCGTTTTTGAGCATTTACCATAAATTGATGGGAAACAATATTGCTTTGTGTACTCATATATTATAATAAAGTATTAAAAAGAATAAAACAATTATTGAATAAATAAAAGTGAACGGCAAACCAATCTTTACGAAATCTTTGAACTTATAGCCTCCCGGCCCATAGACCATCAAATTAGTCTGATAACTGAATGGAGAATGAAAGGAAGCAGAAGCGGCAAAAGAAATTGCAAGTAGAAGTGCAGTCATATTCATCCCCGGGATTGTTGTACCCAGAGAAAATGCAATCGGAAAAATGATGGAGACTGCCGCTACATGCGTAATAAAAGTTGTAAGGACTAATGTGATCAAATAGAGGCCGATCAGGATTCCCTTATTACCAAAACCACTAAATAAACTAATAAAATTATGCGAAATTAATTCCGCTGTTCCTGAATCGATTATGGCTTTACTAAATGTCAGTGATGCCACCAAAATCATCAGAAGATCCATGTCCAGTTGCTTCTTGATTTCTGATATGGTCAATAATTGACCTACTACCATGTAAGCAGTAATAATCATAAGTGCCAGGAACAAATTCAAATATCCAAGAACCATCCCTGTAATGACCACGATTAAAATAACAGCAAAACCACTTTTTACAAGAGGTTTTGCATCTTCAACATGAGTTAATACAGACACCAGGTATAAATTGGGCCGAGCATTTAATTGTTGCCTGAAATTCTTGCCTGCAGAAATCATCAACAGATCTCCGGCCTGCATCTCAATTTCCCCAATTTTACCCCGAAGTTTAGCGCCGTTTCGATGAATAGCGACGACTGCTGCATCGTAATTTTCTCTAAATTCTAATTGTTTAAGTGTTTTACCGGCTAATTCAGAGTTAATGGGAATTACAGTTTCAATTATATTATGTTTATGATCTACCTCCTGGCCACCAGGCATTGGAAGAGATAATTCATTATCTCTTTCCAGTAATTCCATAATATTTTGCGTTTCACCGGCAAAGAATAAAGCATCATTCGACTGTATAATTTCGTCAGGGTTTACCGGGGTAATGATGTTTCCATTACGGGCTATTTCGAAAAGGTAAATCCCCGTTAGATTTCTTAAATTAGCATCAATTACTGATTTACCAATCAGTGAAGAGCCCGGAGTAACCCGAGTTTCTACGAGGTATTCCCTGGAAAGTTTTGCATTTGATTCTAATAGATCTTTCCTATTTGGTAATAATTTTAATCCAAAAAGATATAAAAAGATAATTCCTGCAATACTGACTAATAAACCAGGATACAAATAATCAAATAATCCTAATGGAACACCATTTTTAGATTCAATCAAACCGTTCAAAACCAGGTTAGTAGAAGTTCCGATCACCGTAATCATCCCTCCTATTATAGCAGCGTATGAAAGTGGAATCAAGAATTTTCCCGGAGAAATCTTATGTTTTTTCGCCCATTGGTACACATATGGCATCAATAATGCGACTATAGGAGTATTATTTAAAAAAGCAGACATGGCAGTAACACCAGCTGTCATTCTAAACATAAAACTCCGGGGATTACTTGTTTTACCAAATAATTTATCCAACCATCCAATTATATTAAAGTGATTTCTTAAACCTGCTGTTATAAAAATCAATAAGAAAATACTTAAAATTGATTCATTTGCCAACGAGTTTAAAAAGCCTTTGGTATCTACAATTCCCGTAATTAAGAATATAAATACGGCTGCAAAAAATACAAACGAAGGCTTAACCTTTTCCCAAAAAAGAAAAAAAATAAGTAATACAGTTACAGTAATTACTATAATTTGCTGCCATTCTTGTGATAATGATACCATCTATCTTGTCACAATAAAGTAAGGGTTTAATAAATTTTCCTTGTTGTATACCAACTCTTTGCCTGTAGTATAGTTTAATACTTTGCACCCGGCATATTTAGCTACAGCGTGCGCTGCTGCAGTATCCCACTCCATTGTAGGGGCAATCCGTGGATACACATTTGCTTTACCTTCTGCTACAAGGCACAATTTGATAGAACTACCTTTACTAATTAAGTTAATTTCCCCATACTTTTCCCTGGATTCACTAATAAACAATTCGGTTTCGGGAGACATATGAGAACGGGATGCTACGATAGTATAAACTTTTGGTAATGTGACATCTTTGAGACTTATGGAGCTCTCAATTAAATCGCTGATATCTTTTTCATTTGGTGATAAAACGGTACTTATAAAACTTCCTGACTCTTCAGAACCAAAATAAATAACTTTTGTAACAGGTAAATAAACTACACCCAATTTAGGAATTCCATCCTCAATGAAGGCAATATTTACAGTGAACTCTCCGTTCCTTTTAATGAATTCTTTGGTACCATCTAAAGGATCTACCAACCAACATTGATTCCAATCCTTTCTAATATCGTATGGCAATGTTTTCGATTCCTCACTTATAATCGGATAGGTATCTGAAAGTATAGCATGTATTACTTTGTCAGCAGACCTGTCGGCCTCGGTTAAGGGAGAATTATCTTTTTTAAAATCAACTGAGAAATCTTTCTCGTAAATCTCCATAATCGCCTCACCGCCCCTAATTGCTGCTTTAATAGCAAGCATTAAATTGTCATTCACTTTTAAATATTTATGGATTTAGAAAAGATGCCATTGAATCTGAAATTTTCTAAAAGGATTTGGCTCCGATTTATGCAAAAAATATTATCAAGACTTTGAAAATGATTATTTATTAATGACAAACGTGGATTTTAAATGAATGATAACCAAATGGTACTGATCATGGCAATAAGAATGATTGACTTTTGCACAGCTTCGCTATTCCTGAGTTCCAGAAAAACTCAGGTTAAACAAATTATCACTGTCTCCATTCAATTAATGCTTCTTGGAAAGAAGTTTTTCAAACCAGGATTTTTTATCTTCAGTATAACCATATCCGTATCCGTATCCATACCCATATCCATATCCATAACCATAACCATACCTGGCAATACCTTTTTCTTTGATACCATTAAACACAATAGCTACATTTTTTAAAGCTCCGGATTCACGGTATTGTTCTAGTTTACGAAGAAAAGTTTTTGGAGTAAAATCGTATCGAACTACATATAATGTGACATCACTAAGAGGAGATACCAGGAACGCATCCGTAACCGGTGTAACCGGGGCAGTATCCATAATAATATAATCATACCTGGATTCCAGGTAAACAAGCAAATCTTCCATCCGTTGATTAGAGATTAACTCTGATGGATTAGGCGGAATAGCACCTGCTGTAATAATAGACAAATTATCTATTCCGGTATTATTAATAACATCGAATTCAGTCGCTTTACCAATTAAATAGTTACTCATTCCAACGCCCCTCGTAATATGGAATGCTTCTGCTAATTTAGGTTTACGCAGATCCAATTCTAATAAAATTACTTTCTTATTCATCAGAGATAAACTTATACCAAGGTTGATGGACACAAAACTTTTACCTTCTGTGCTGATACTTGAGGTTACCATCACTCTTTTATGCGTTTCATCAATTCCGAAATAAGCCAACGATGTTCTCAACTGCCGGAATTGTTCTGCGACAAAACTCCTTTTTCCCTGGGAAATTACAATTGGTGTTTTAGATTTATCATACATTACTTCTCCAAGAATAGGAGCTCTTGTATTTTTCTCAATATCCGATCTTTCCTGAATTGAAGTAGAAATCAATTGTTTAATATAAATAAATGCAATTCCAAGAGTAAGAAAACCTAAAACAAAAACTGCATAAATTAAAATAGGCTTAGGACCAACAGGTGCCTGTTGTGTCTGCGCCTTATCAATTAACCTGCTATCTGGTACTACTGACGCAACAGATATAGCAGCCTCTTCTCTTTTTTGGAGAAGAAATGTATATATATTATTTTTTATTAGCTGCTGTCTTGTAAGCCATAATAATTCTCTTTCCTTAGCAGGAATCTCCTCCAATTTTGATGTATACTTACCTGAAATTTGTTCTAAATTAGTTTTGCTGGCAACCAGATTTTTTTTCTGGCTTTGAATATTTTCCAAAATACTAGGTCTGATTTCCTTAATACTTTCTTCTATGGCTACAACATTTGGATTTTTTGCGGGAAGTGTAGATCTTGCCTGTGTATATTGTATTTCTAAATCCGATAATTTAACTAATAAACCAGTCAATATAGGATCCGACACGCCAAGGGTGGAAGGTACAATTCCCTGCGAGTTTCCCTTAGAAGTAACGTAATTCTGAACCTGTTGCAGTACAGCCATCTGAACATCAATCTGGTTAGTTTGCATGTCATTGTCTTTCACAGCAGACAAATAATTTACACCTTGCGCACTTATGTCGAAAATCTGGTTAGCATCACGAAAATGTTGAAGTTTACCTTCAATAGAATCTAAATCAACAGCAAGTCCCTTCAAACGATCGTCAACAAATTTCAATGTATTAATTCCTAGTGTATTTTTATCTGCCATCGAAGTTTCATTATAAACACTCAACATCGCATTTATAATATCCTCACTTCTCTGGGGTACTTCATCAGTATAAATTATACTTACAATAGTAGATGCAGGACTTACAGGAATAACCTGCACCAAAAGCAAAATATTGTTTGCTACAGCCTGTACATTTTTAAGTGTAAAAAAAAGATCGCCGGCATCTTTATGCTTTACCGAAAAATTAAAATATTTATTTGGTAAGAATTTCACAAGGCCTGCAGGTGTTTTTACCCATTGATTTAATGGTACTTCTTTGCCATCTAAAATGACTGTTTTATTGTCATAATTAAAACCGAATGGGACTTTTATTCCTGCTCTTGCATCGGTTATATTGTCCGGATCTGTTGCTTCAACGATTACCGGAGATAGCATGTAAGCTGATTTCTTTACCACATTTCCTTCCATAGAAACAGGTGCATATAAATTTAATTCTCTGACAACTTGCTGCGCCAAAGTCCTGGATTTGATAACACCAATTTGATTTTCCAATGTTTTTCCTGTAGAAAACAAATTCAAGGCCTGTAAAGGATCATTTGTCGTTGGATCTTTTACCAAAACCGAAGCAGTGGACATGTAAACAGGTAATGTGTATCTTCGGTAAAGCCATGCAGCGATAAATCCTAAAATTACCAGTAAAATAAAAATTGGCCAATAAACAATAAAATTATATAATTGGCTACCAACTGACTTTTCACTTGGTTCAAGTTGTTTAATATTTGTTGATTCCATATAAGTTAGAATTGTTTAGAACGCAATAATAGAATGGTAAAGAGTGAAAGTCCACTAAATATAATCGGCAGCAACTGTAATGTACGATCAGTGGCAGCAATCCTGGTTTTTGCAGGTTCTACATAAATAACGTCATTCGTTTTTAAATAAAAATAAGGGGAGGATAATAAACTGGTAGAATTTAGATTCAATTCTTTAATAATTTTAGTTTCACCAACCTGCCTTATTAGTTTTACATTATCGCGCAAACCAAAGATAGTTAAGTCTCCAGCTGAACCGAGTGCTTCTAAAACACTTATTTGTTCACTCGGTACATTAATTACTCCAGGTCTGTTTACTTCCCCCAGAACAGTTACCCTAAAATTCAGGAATCTAATAGAAACTACAGGATCCAGCAGCAACTGTTTATCTATCAGCATCCTTCTGATATTATCAGACAATTGTTTTTGTGTGAGTCCCTCTGCCTGAATAGCACCTAATTGAGGATATTGAATCGTCCCATCTTCTTCGACAATATAACCTGCTGTCTGCAGATTGTTGTTACTAATTGGTTTATTTGGACTATTAAACACTTCATCTGCTGCATTATTCAAACTTGCAACCTTTATACTTAGAATATCTTTTTTTTGTATTTGAATTTCAAAAATTGATCTCGATGATACTGCAGTCGTATCATTTGAATCACTAAAATAAGCGATTTTCCTACTGTCAGAACATGAGGAAAAAAGAGCAGCCATTAAAAATATGTACAAGGAAAATCTTAAAGGCATTAGAACTTTTTGCATTTGTGATGGTGATTGGGTGAAAAATGGTTGCAAATATATAAAATCGGATTCAATTTGCACTAATGTATAATTAGTATCTTATTAAAAATAAAATAACGGTTAATTTGATTAGTATAGAAAGCAATTATTCTTTTAAATTCCCTATGGATATACATTAGATCAAATTTTTTATTCAATAAAAAAAGGCGGATATCCGCCTTTTTTTGTAGCACGTACGGGATTCGAACCCGTGATTCCTCCGTGAAAGGGAGGCGTCTTAACCCCTTGACCAACGCGCCATTTTTATTAAGGGACCGCAAAGATAAGTGTCGCGTATTTTGCTGCCAAATAATTTATTAAAAATTCTTAACTAATCATATATATTAAATTATTTATTAATAGATAAGGAGCATACAATTAGTATTATATATTGCAAATCCTGCGCCTGCAAAAAAAATTTGCACACGATAAGCTGAAAAATGCAATAGTTGATTTTGAGGTTGAACTCCCTATTTTACATTTGTATCTTTACTCCATAAGCTAAATCTCCGGCATCTCCCAATCCAGGAACAATGTAGCCTTTTTCAGTCAACTCATTGTCAATATCTCCACACCAGATAGTAGCATCCGGAGCTGACTTTAAAACAAATTCAATCCCAATAGAACAAGCGAGTGCACATACAATATGAATTTCTGCAGGATGACCTACTTCCCTAATAAACTGCATTGCTTTCACAAGTGAAGCACCTGTAGCAAGCATAGGATCTGAAATGATTACCACCCTGCCTTCCAGGGCCGGGCAACTTATGTAATCAAGACTAATTTCAAAACTACCATCAGCATTGTGCTTACGATAGGCACTAATAAAAGCATTATCTGCTTTATCAAAATAATGAAGTAACCCATTATGCATAGCCAATCCAGCTCTAAGAATAGTAGCTATCACCGGTTGTTTTTCTAATACTTTACAAGTAGATTTTCCTAATGGAGTAGTAACGACTTTTTCTACCCATTTCATTTTCTTGCTTATTTCATAAGCAGAAACCTCTGCAATTTTTTCAAGATTCGTTCTAAATCTTTCCCTATCACTCTGAACATTTACATCCCGTAATTCACATACCCAATTATTTATTAAGGAATGTTCCTCGCTTAAGTTAATGACCATTATTATTTAGATTTTTTGAGAAGTTATTGAAGAAAATGATGCAGTTATTTGAACAAATCTAAATCCGATAGTTTTGTATACCAAAAAAATAAAAATTTTCTCTTATGACATTTACTGCAAGTAAAAAAAAGTGCCAGTTCTGTAAAATTCATAGACAAACTTAAATGATCATCAATTTATCTGATAGAAATTAATTTACAAAAGGCTAATACTAATGTGTCGGTAATTAAATCCAAAAAAAACCTTTGCTACTTCCATAAGTAGTTTGAATAAGATACGAATTGGTAATGCCATAATTTTCCAATTCGTAAATTGAAAGTAATGTGAGTTCATGAGGCTTAGAAGACAGGATGGCCAAATGATTAATTACTGGTTGACCCTCACAAGCAAGCGTCTTTTTAGTTTTAGTTATTTAATCTGCCCTTTTTTATGTGCATTTCATATTCGTATATTTACCTTCAAATTCATTTTATGAAAAAACACTTCTTCTTTTTTCTTGCGATAATTCTTTTATCATGTAATCAATCTGACACTTCAAAATCGAAGAATTATGAGATGGACAAAAAATCCATAGTGGAGAAAGAACAGAATAATCCAAAAGAATTTTTGTCAATATCGGTGATTAATAAAAGAAACATTGTAGGCCAAACGGTTGTAAAAGGAACCATTAAAAATAATGCTGTAATAGCTAAGTACAAGGATATTTATATTAAATTATATTTTTACAGTAAGACAAAAGCACTTGTTGATACCGAGGAAGAAACTATATATGAGCAACTTTTCCCAGGCGATCATAAACAGTTTAAAGCAAAATATTTTGCACCTAAAGGAACTGATAGTGTCTTTGTTGAAATATTAAATGCCCGGAAAGGAGATTAAAAATTGTAATTGTTGCCTGCTATTTTCTAAAATAGTTAATCATATTATATAACCCTTTCGAAGGAAGTAATAAAACGATTTTTATAATTATTAGGTAGACTGGACTTACAATTTGCTTTACTTCATTCATGATTGCCTTCGTTTCTTCCCTTGTATAATCCTTTTGAAATTTAATTATTGATATTAGGATGTAACGATCGTAGTATTTTTCAAAATAAGGCTTTTGGGCCGCTGATATTTCTCCCTTTACCTTCAATATTGTTTTTAGATAAAGCAAAAAATCTTCCGCCAGATACAATTGCCTGGATGCAGAATTGGAAATTCCCTTTCTGTAAAAGGATAAATTTTTATTATAAAAAACTATTAATTCATGCGCACAGATTCTTAACCATAAATCATGGTCTTCATGATGTTTTTGACCTTCCTTAAACAATCCGGCTTTGAAAAGAGATTGTTTTGAAATCACTACGTTGGATGAATTGATAGGAGGAAGATTGCTACTAATAATTTGAATGTAATCAATAATACCCTCTTTACCTTCTTCTGGTAGAAAACTATTATTATATTTACGAACAACATTATTTAAAATGGTGCTCCTTCCTGAACCAAAAACATTATTTCCGGGGTATTTGGTAATTAATGAGGCCATTTCTTCCAAAAATGAAGGCGCCCAGAAATCATCTGCGTCCAGAAAAGCTATATAATTATATATTGCCATCTCAACACCTGTATTTCTAGCTACCGATACACCGGAATTAGGAATGGTGAGGACTTTAATTCTATTATCTTCAAAACTTTCAATGATAGCTAAAGATTTGTCTGTGCTCCCATCATTGATTAATATTATTTCAAATTGGGTGTAAGTCTGAGATAAAACTGAATTGATGGTATTTTTAATAAATGCTTCCTTATTGTAAACAGGGATGACTATTGAAATCATGAAATAATTCTTTTCATTGCATTATTTAATAACGGAAAATAAAATTTTTCAAAAGTATTTAGATTTTTTAAACTGTCTTTTACGTCTGTTATTTTAATAATCTTGCTATGGCTACTTCTTACAGGGTTGCCGCCAATACTATGGTTAAAAGGCATTATTAATTCCAACTTAAAAATAATACCAAGAAAACTCTCCAATTTTTTCAAATATAAAGGAGTATTGTGACAAAAGTCTTCATAATTAATGAAAAGATAATCACTGTTTTTTTTCAATTTAGAACTCAAATATTTCACCTTTATCCAACTTTTCAATATAACGTAATTACTTTTAATGGGCATCAATACCTGTTTATCATAATATTCAGGTAAATAAACAATTTTCTTCCAACTATTTGCCACTGACTGCAAATTTCTCTCCAAATGAATAATTTTTATCTCGCAAAAGTTTAATTCAGATAAAAAATAAATCCAATTAGGATATTTTGAACTGTCAATTATGATTTCCTTACCTGCAACTTTTGCAATAGTTCTGTAAAATAAAATTATAATTTCGCAAAATTCCTTCCATTCAGTATTACTGACGATAGAGGGAATATTTTTATAATTATTAAATTGTCGAATATAATTAACTTTTGAAATAACGTCTGTAATATCATAATTTACAAAGTTAGATTTCAAAACTTCATCCACTTTTGACCATAACAGGCAAGCTTCAATTTTGTCTCCACAACCACAAAGTGTATCTTTTTCTTGAAATCTCTTCCAAAAACGTGCACATTCTCCTACAGAAATACTTCCTTCAATATTTCCTAAAACAGAATCTAAAATAGTAGATCCAGACCTTCCATCACCTGCTATATAAATTATTTTCATCTAAAAAACAGTTGTATTTATATTCAATTTTTCTTTCACGTAAACATAAAGCACCAGATTCTGTATCACGAGTAACAATCCATATACAATTGAAGCACCAATAACACCCCACCAAATTACAAAGGGAATACAAATCAGCACATTAAGTAATGTTATATATACATTATTTCTTGTAAAATAACCTTGGTTTCCAGTCATTGAAAGTACCAATCCCACAGATCCACATATTGAACTGACCAACTGACCAAGACAGATAATTACTAAAGGAACGTAGGCAATAGCATAATTTTTACTAAAAATAAATCCCAGCAAAGACTTTCCCCCCAAAATAAAAATCAAAGTTATGGGTACTGCTCCAAGAAATATAATTCTGCTGGATTTAGTAACAATCCGCTGCAGTTGCTTTTTATTGTTTTGCTCAAACGCACTGGAAATATAAGGAGCGATTGCAGTATTTAAAGCATCTAAACCAAAAGAAACAAGAGATGCTCCTCTTAATGCTATGTCATAAATTGCAACTGCTTCTACACTTCCAAAACCAGCTAAAACATAAGTAATTAATTTGGATTTGACTATTTGAATGCCGCCATTTATAGAGAAAGGTATTGCTTCCTTTAGCCACAGCCTGTTGTGATAATTAGCTGATACTCCTTTCAACTTTGATAAGAGTTTTTTATATAAAAATATATAACCAACTATATAAGATATAATAGCCGAAATTACCTGTATAATCATTGCCACTTCAGGAGTCAAGGTAATTTTACCGAAAAAATAAACTGCAATTCCGATACAGAAAAGTAAATTTCTCAAAAATGTATCAGGAAGTTGTCCTAAAATTACAAATTTCAATCCTCTTAGTGCCGCAGCTCTAATTGATCCCAGGGCTAAAAATAATAAAAATATAAAGCCCACCCACATGGATCTTATCAATTCTATATTATAACGGCTCCACCAAACATTATAGGTTAAGAGTGCTATAGCTACAATAATAATAAAAACAATAAAAACAATTTGATGTGCCCGAACAAGGAGACCCTTCATTTCTCCGTATTTCTTCTCCACTTCATACTTTGAAATATACCTTACGATAAGGTTGGGCAATCCTAAAGAAACTGGAACTGAGAGTACCGTCAGTGTAGAGAATGCTAAAACATAATAGCCGTAATTTTCCATCGACATTGCCCTGGCCATTAAAACCCCTCCCAGCAAGGCAAAGAATGCGGATAAAAATTTTATAAGAAGACTGCCAATAGCAGAATTTTTAATACTCTGGCTACTTAAAAAACGAAGCGACTTCACTATTTTTCTTTATCAATATTAATTAAATAAATGCTGTTCATGATTCATTTAAAATCTTTTATTGAACGATTTTAAGAAATGGAAATTATAATATATAATCATCATTCTGTTAATTAGAAAAAGAGCACGATAATTCATGCTCTTTTTCTAATACAGTAAATTTAATATTTATTCTTCTTCATCAAAAGCCATTACCTCTTTTGAGGTCATGAGCAAATCGTATTCCTCTTTACTTCCTACCACCATATTATCAAAATCTCTTAATCCTGTACCTGCAGGAATTGGATGACCCGTAATAACGTTTTCCTTTAAACCAAGCATAAAATCCGTTTTACCTTGTATGGCTGCAGAAGATAATACTTTAGTTGTTTCCTGGAACGAAGCTGCAGATATCCAACTTTGTGTACCAAGGGAGGCTTTAGTAATCCCTTGTAACAATGGGGAAGATGTTGCAGGTCGCGCATCACGGAATTCAACAGGTTTCAAATCTGCTCTGCGAAGAATAGAATTCTCTTCTCTAACTTCCCGCAAAGTAACAATCTTTCCTGCTCTCATCTTTGTGCTATCACCAGCCTCTGTTACTACCTTTTTATCAAATATCCAATCATTCTCCACATTGAAGTCAAACCTGTCTTCTGTATCTCCTTCAAGAAATTTGGTATCACCAGCATCCTGGATAGCCACTTTCCTCATCATTTGCCTCACAATTACTTCAATGTGCTTATCATTTATTTTTACACCCTGGAGTCTGTAAACTTCCTGGATTTCATTTACTACATATTCCTGCACTGCATGTGGTCCTTTGATAGAAAGGATATTTGCAGGGGCTATCTGTCCATCTGATAATGCAATACCTGCTTTGATAAAGTCACCTTCCTGTGCCAAAATTTGGCGGGTTAAAGGAACCAGGTATTTTTTTACTACATCATCTTTTGCAGTTACGATCACCTCACGGTTACCACGCTTAATATTTCCAAAAGAAACTACGCCATCAATTTCAGAAACTACTGCAGGATTTCCTGGGTTTCTTGCCTCAAATAATTCCGTTACACGTGGAAGACCACCGGTAATATCCCTTAATTTTCCTAATACACGCGGAATTTTTACTACTACCTGACCTGCTCTTACAGGATCACCTTCATTCATTGTCACGTGAGATCCCGCAGGTAAGTTGTAACCTTTTGTATCTTTCTTTCCTTCAATGATCATGGAAGGAATACGCGCCTTATCTTTTGTTTCAATAACCACTTTTTCTCTATGGCCTGTTTGCTCATCTGCTTCTTCACGATAAGTTACGCCTTCAATAATATTCTCGAATTTCAACACACCGTCTATTTCTGAAACGATAACATTATTGAACGGATCCCATGTACAAATAGGTTGACCTTTTGTTACGTGCTGTCCGTCTTTTACATTTAATGTAGACCCGTAAGGAACATTAGATGTAATCATTAACCTATCGTTTTTAACGTCCATTATTCTTACTTCACCGGTACGTCCGATTACAATCTTCACTTTATCACCTACGTTATTTACAGCATCTACTGCGCGTAATCCATCAAACTGAATCGTTCCATCGAATTTCGCATTCAACGTGGATTCTACTGACGCAGATCCCGCCACACCACCAACGTGGAAAGTACGTAATGTAAGCTGTGTACCAGGTTCACCGATTGATTGCGCAGCAATAATACCTACTGCATCACCTTTCTGTGCCGTATAGCCTGATGCCAGATTTTTTCCATAACACTTCACACACACGCCACGATGACTTTCGCAAGTCAAAACAGAGCGGATTTCAATGGTTTCTACTCCGGCATCATTGATTGAATGAGCGATTTCTTCTGTGATATTTCCATTTGCACTAACTAATAATTCGTCAGTTACCGGGTTGTATACATCATGTAATGAAGTTCTTCCTAAGATCCTATCGTACAATGGCTCAATAATATCTTCATTATCTTTTAATGCAGAAGTTGCAATTCCTCTAAGCGTTCCACAATCTTCTTCATTGATTACCACATCCTGCGCCACATCTACTAATCTTCTTGTAAGGTAACCTGCATCCGCAGTTTTCAATGCTGTATCTGCTAAACCTTTACGCGCACCATGTGTAGAAATAAAGTACTCTAATACATTTAATCCATCTTTAAAGTTGGAAAGAATAGGATTCTCAATAATCTCACTGCCACTGCTACCTGATTTACGCGGCTTTGCCATCAAACCCCTGATTCCTGCAAGCTGTTTGATCTGCTGTTTAGAACCTCTCGCTCCGGAGTCAAGCATCATGTAAACGGAATTAAATCCTTGTTTATCTGCTGCTAATTCCTGGATCAATGTTTCCGTCAACCGTGTATCCACACGACTCCAGATATCAATGATACCATTGTATCTTTCATTATTAGTGATCAGACCAGAATTATAGTTATCCCAAACTTCGTCAACTTCACCAGCTGCGTTGTCAAGCATTGCCTGCTTTGTTTCAGGAATGATCAAATCATTTATATTAAATGAAAGACCACCTTCAAACGCACTTCGGAAACCTAATTGTTTGATATCATCCAAAAACTTCGCAGTTGTTGGAACATCTGTCCATTTGATGATATCTCCAATGATTTCACGCAACGCTTTCTTTGTAAGTAAAGCATTAACAAATCCTACTTTTTTAGGTACATGCTGATTAAATATTACACGTCCTACAGTAGTATCAGTTAATTTGCTAATCAATGAACCGTCATTTTGACGAACATTTACTTTCACCTTTATATGTGCATGAAGGTCAACAGTATTTTCATTATAAGCAATAATCACTTCTTCCGGAGAATAAAATGCCTTACCACCTCCTCTTACTTTCTCTTCAGCAGTAGATACTTTTCCTTTGGTAATATAATAGAGTCCTAAAACCATGTCCTGAGAAGGAAGTGTAATAGGCGTACCGTTTTGCGGGTTCAATATATTATGTGAAGAAAGCATCAGCAATTGCGCTTCCAATACTGCAGCATTACTCAAAGGAACGTGAACTGCCATCTGATCACCATCGAAATCCGCATTAAAAGCGGAGGTAACTAATGGATGCAATTGGATTGCTTTTCCTTCGATCAACTTCGGCTGAAATGCCTGAATCGATAATCTGTGCAAAGTAGGAGCACGATTCAGCATGATAGGATGACCTTTCAAAATATTCTCCAGGATATCCCAAACGATTGCTTCTTTTTTATCTACCAGTTTCCTTGCACTCTTTACTGTCTTTACAATTCCTCTTTCAATTAGTTTGCGAATAATAAATGGCTTAAACAATTCCGCTGCCATATCTTTCGGCAAACCACATTCGTGCATTTTTAATTCGGGTCCTACCACAATTACAGAACGACCTGAATAATCCACACGCTTACCCAATAAGTTTTGACGGAAACGTCCTTGCTTACCTTTCAATACATCACTCAATGATTTCAATGCACGACCACCTTCAGCTTTTACAGCATTTGATTTACGTGAATTATCAAACAATGAATCTATCGCTTCCTGTAGCATACGCTTCTCATTTCTAAGAATCACTTCAGGTGCTTTAATCTCTAATAATCTTTTTAATCTATTATTTCTGATAATAACACGACGGTATAAATCGTTCAAATCGGATGAAGCAAAACGGCCACCATCTAAAGGAACCAATGGACGCAATTCCGGTGGAATCACAGGAATGTATTGCATTACCATCCATTCAGGACGATTATTGATTCTTGTATTCGCATCACGGAAACCTTCCACTACACTTAATCTCTTTAAAGCATCTGCTTTACGTTGCTGTGAAGTTTCGTTGGCGGCAGAATTACGCAAGTCGAATGATAATTGGTCTAAATCAATTAAACGCAACATATCACTTACTGCTTCAGCACCCATTTTGGCAATAAATTTATCAGGATCTTCTTCAGGAAGCATTTGGTTTTCTCTTGGCAATGTGTCAATGATATCCAAATATTCTTCTTCCGTTAAAAGGTCACCGTAAGCTTGCCCTTTTTCTTCCCGTGCACCGGCCTGTATTACAACATACCTCTCGTAATAAACAATGGTTTCCAATTTCTTGGAACTCATGCCTAGTAAGTATCCTATTTTATTAGGAAGAGATTTGAAGTACCAAATATGAACAACAGGAACCACTAGTTTAATATGACCCATTCTCTCACGACGAACTTTCTTCTCAGTTACTTCAACACCACATCTGTCACAAACAATTCCCTTATACCTGATTCTTTTATATTTTCCACATGCACATTCGTAATCCTTAACCGGACCAAAAATTCTTTCGCAAAACAAACCATCTCTTTCAGGCTTGTAAGTACGATAGTTGATGGTTTCAGGTTTCAACACTTCACCATAACTTCTTTCCAGTATTGAATCCGGAGAAGTAAGGCCAATTGTAATTTGAGAAAACGTTGGACGTGGACGATTTTCTTTTTTTTGCATATATTTTATTAAATTTCCCCATTTCTTTAAAGACCTGGGAGTTTTTATTTTAATTAATTCTTTTGCCGACCATTACACCTAAGATCTTACTCGAATTTCAAATCCAAACCAAGACCTCTTAATTCATGTACCAATACATTGAATGATTCAGGAACACCCGGACGAGGAATATTGTCACCTTTTACAATTGCTTCGTAAGTTTTAGCTCTTCCAATGATATCATCTGATTTCAAAGTAAGTAACTCCTGAAGAATGTTTGAAGCGCCATAAGCTTCCAATGCCCAAACCTCCATCTCACCAAAACGCTGACCACCAAATTGTGCTTTACCGCCCAAAGGTTGTTGTGTAATTAAACTGTATGGTCCGATTGAACGGGCATGCATTTTATCATCAACCATGTGGTGAAGTTTAATCATGTAGATTATACCCACAGTAGCTTTCTGATCAAAGCGTTCACCTGTTTCTCCATCATACAAATAAGTATGGCCAAATAATGGTAACCCTGCTTCTGCTACTTCGTTGGCTATTTCCTCTACTGATGCACCATCAAAAATTGGTGTGGCATAATTTCTATTCAACTTCTCTCCTGCCCA
>JBDTEF010000145.1:0-22835 GCA_039922615.1 Ginsengibacter sp. | reverse complement strand
GTGTTGTCCCACGAGGATTCGAACCTCGACAGACAGAATCAAAATCTGTTGTACTACCTTTATACTATGGGACAAAGGTTTGCAAAAGTAATGGTCACAGCAAAATATTCCAAATCATTTTCTAACTTAATTTTTGTTCCCTTTCTTTTAGCTCTTTGATTTTATTGATTGCCCCTGTAACTACATCGCACATAATCACATAAAGCACACCATCTTCGGCATGGTCATAGACATATTCTATCGCTTCATTTTCATTCTCTATCACCAAAGTAGGAATATTTTTATCTACTTTAGCTATTCCTTCTTTTAGCAATGATATAATTTCACTCGCATCTCTTCCTCTTAAATGTTTATCGCAACGGATAATGATTTCATCAAAAGAATTGCCGGAGATTTCGCCTAGTTCGCGTATATCCTCATCCCTGCGATCGCCTGTGCCACTGATCAACCCGATCACTTTTGGATAGTCCAGTTTACTAACAAAATCACACAGAAGCCTTAAGCCATGTGGGTTGTGTGCAAAATCTGCGAGGATGGTAAAATTCTTAAAATAAAAGAAATTAAGTCTCCCCGGTGTCTGCGACGATGATGGCATAAAAGAGGCAAGTGCTGAGCGTATATCGGCAATGCTGATATCTCTATATAAATAAGTAGCTAACACCGCCGGCAGGCAATTGGCTACATTATGTAATGCCTTACCTTCAAAGGTGATGGGAATATCCTTTACATTCATCACCCTGATCTTCCACGTACCTTTTAAAATAGTGATATTTCCATTTTCAAATACAGCACTTAAGCCACCTGCCTTGCTGTGTTTTTTAATTCGTGGATTATTTTCGTCCATGCTGAATAAAGCAATATTACACTTGAGATCTGTTCTCATAGCATACACCAGGTCATCATCTGCATTCAGAATAGTGTAACCCCTACGAATAACTGTCTCAGGAACTACTAATTTTACTTTGGCCATTTGTTCAATGGTATTGATACCACCAAGGCCCATGTGGTCCTCTGCTACATTGGTTACTATCGCTACTTCACAATGATTAAACGCCAGGCCATTCTTCAAAATGCCACCCCGGGCGCACTCCAATACAGCAAAATCTACTGTAGGATCTTTTAAAACAAATTGAGAACTCACAGGCCCTGTGCAATCGCCTTTCATCATCAATTGATTTTGAATATAAACGCCATCGCTGGTTGTGTATCCTACTTTTTTGCCCGCGCTTTTTGCAATGTGGGCAGTAAGTCTTGTAGTCGTTGTTTTACCATTGGTACCGGTAATGGCAATGATCGGGATGCGTCCATCACTTCCTTTTGGAAAAAGCATGTCTACAACCGGTTCTGCCACATTTCGCGGTAGGCCTTCAGATGGTTCTATGTGCATTCTGAAACCTGGTGCTGCATTCACTTCCAGCACTGCGCCGCCATTCTCAAACAACGGTGTTTTCAGGTCAGATGCCATTACATCAATTCCACAAATATCCAGGCCGATTATTTGTGCAATTCTTTCTGCCATGAAAATATTTACCGGGTGCACCTCATCAGATACATCTGTAGAAGTACCACCTGTTGATAAATTAGCTGTAGGTTTTACCATTACCAACTCATCTTTTGCGGGAATGGTATCAATAGTGTAGCCTTTTTCATCTAATATCTTATGCGTGTATCCGTCTATTTTTATTTGTGTAAGTACTTTCTCATGGCCATAACCCCTGCGTGGATCTTTATTTGTCTCTTCAATAAGCCATTGAATAGTATGTTCTCCATCACCGGTAACCGATGCAGGTGTGCGTAACGCTGCACATACAAATTTGTAATTGATCACTAAAATTCTAAAATCAAAACCGGTAATAAATTTTTCGCATATTACATATTTCCCATGTTCACGTGCGCCCTCTAATGCAGTCACAGCCTGCTCCCTGGTGGTAATATTTGTAGTGGCTCCTCTGCCATGATTTCCGTTGAGGGGTTTGAATACAAAAGGGTAACCAACCATAGCAATGGCATCATCCACAGTATCGTCCATACCAATCAAACCGCCGCGTGGTACAGGGATTTCAGCAGCAGTCAGGAGATTTTTTGTTTCTTCCTTATCTCCGGCAATATCTACTGCTATGCTTGATGTGGTGCTGGCAATCGTTGCGCGTATTCTTTTCTGATGTATGCCATATCCCAGTTGAACAAGGCTATGCTTATTTAACCTGATAAATGGAATTCCTCTTTTTGTAGCTTCTTCAACTATACTTCCCGTAGATGGTCCAAGCCTTGTATTTTCACGGATAACCCTCATCTGGTGAATATCTTCTTCCAGGTGATAGATTGATCCGGTTATCAGGTGTTGTACTAAATTAAAAGCGGATTCAGCGGCAAATACACCTGCAAGTTCTTCCATATAATCAAACACAACAAAATATTCGCCTTCTTTTCCAGTACCTCTTGTGCGGCCGAAGCCCATATCCATACCTGCAAGGGTTTGTAATTCGAGCGCCACGTGCTCGATCACATGACCCATCCAGGTTCCTTCTTTTACCCTTGTAAGAAATCCCCCAGGTTCCCCTTCACTGCAGCGATGCTCATATAAAGTAGGTAATAGCTTTTCCAGGTTTTCTGCAAAATGGTCTATCGTATTGGAAGGCCTTTGTTCTAAATCTTCCAGGTCAAGTGTCATTTGAATCAGTTTCTGGCGACGGATGCTCCAGTAGTTAGGGCCACGAAGTACTTTGATGTTGACGATCTTCATCTTTTTCTTAAAGGTGTTTTTTGGTTATAAATGATTGTCTTTGGATATGAATAAAATCCCGATAATAATATGTCCTCCTCTTCCACTATGGGTTTCAGCATTTTTTTTAAAGTCGTTTAACTTTGGAAAAAGTTGAAACCGGTTCAAAAGGTAAGATAGTTAAAAAAAATATGCAAAAAAAGTATTAAGAAAAAGTAGTAAAAGTTTTATTCATAAACCTTTACTTTTGTAATTAGTCACCTTGGATCAGAATTAGCCGGGGTGGCAAATAAGGCTCATATATAATTGGGTCACTGCTTAATAAAAATAATCGTGCATGCAATCACCACTGGGAAAACTGTTAGCTATAGGCGGAGCAGAAGATAAAGGGGTAGATCTTGAAAAAGGTGAAATTATCAGAAACAATCTTAATTTTTTCGAGCTCGGAATTTTACGACGGATCGTAGAAGAAGCTGGAGGTCCTGGTATACGAATGGAGGTGATTACCACCGCATCGATGATCCCCAATGAAGTAGGAGAAAATTACCTTAATGCATTTGGCAAAATAGGCTGTACCAATGTGGGCTTGCTTCCTATCAGGACGAGGGCAGACGCCATGCAAAAAGAATATATTGAAAGAATACGTGAGTGCGATGCAGTAATGTTCAGTGGTGGTAATCAATTGAGGCTATCTGCAACTTTTGGTGGTACTGATTTTCTGGAAATATTACTAGACAGATTTTACGAAGAAAAGAATTTTGTAATTGCAGGAACTTCCGCTGGTGCTATGGCGATGAGTAATACAATGATCTATGAAGGCAATGCTTCTACCGCACATTTAAAAAGTGAAGTAAAGATCACTACCGGCCTTGGTTTTATGGATGATGTGATCTTTGACAGCCACTTTGAAAAAAGAGGAAGATTTGGAAGGCTGGCCCAGGCAATTGCCAGCAATCCTTCGGCAATAGGAATCGGTTTGGGAGAAGATACAGGCATGCTTATCCGTGATGGCAATATAATGGAAGCGATAGGCAGCGGCCTTGTGATGATCATTGATGGCCATGATATCATGCATAATAATATTGCTGATATTCCAGATGGAAATCCAATCAGTGTAGAAAATATTAAAGTTCATTTTTGCGAAAAAGGAAACGGGTATCTTGTAAAAGAGCGAAAATTTATACCTGATATAGCAGCCTACCTGGGTGAATCAAAGTCTATTCAGACACCTCAAAATAGTTTAAAGGTAGCCACAGGTTAATATAAAAAAACAGTAATCTCCTGAATGTTTACATTCTTCAAAAGATTACTGTTTTAAGAGTATAAAGTTACCTAAAGTCGGTGTATATAGCCGTACAATTAATTACCGTTTTAATTCCGGATGCTATTAATTAGTACTCAAAATTAATTCCGAACCAGGGAATGATATATTACCATCGTTCTCAGCCGTGATAAATATGCGCTTTGGTTTGTTCAATGTTGAAGCTTCCAATGTTGCTTTAAGTTTTTTAGATAAAAATCCTGTTGAGCTATTCATACGTCCCACATTTTTAACGCCATCTTCTGTTTCTACCCATACTACATAAGTATCTTTTGGCGGACTCAATCGCTTTGGTTCTGCAAGATTGGTTACACTAATTGAAATATGGTAATTATTGTTATTGTCTTTCTTCACTTTAGCATATCCCCTGGCTGCTGGCACAAGGCTAGATGTTTGAAAACTCATTTTATTTGAACATGAGCTAATAGTAAGAACGATCAAAATACCCGCGAATCCCATTAGGAAACGGATAAATTTTGTGGATTTTGTTTTCATAGTAACGAATTTTTTTTTCAAAGTTATCTTTTTTTATTAGAAAAAATTATTGTTTTTAAATAACTAATTATAAATGTATATGTGTTTTTTGGCGGATTGGTTTGGCTAATTTAGATACCTATTAGAAGGTAATAATTCTTTTTACCCTTTTGGATGAGAACATATTTATTGTTTAATAGAATACTTTCATTTATTAGGAGATTTTCGGGATGCACTTTTACTTTATTAATAAGCAAACCTCCGCCATCAATCATTTTGCGTGCTTCGCCTTTACTGGAAAAAATTCCTGCTTCTGAAAGGAGAGAAATAATATCTGTCTGCAATATTTTTATTTTCGGCATTTCAATCATAGGAACTCCTTCCAGGACCTGCAATAATTGATCTTCATTTAAACTTTTTAATGTTTCCTCAGTATCATTACTAAATAGAATGGAAGAGGCTTTCACGGCAAATTCATACTCCTTTTTTGAATGAACTAAACAGGTGACTTCTTCTGATAACTTCTTTTGAATGATACGTAAATGTTCATTTCCTACATGCGCTTTTATTAATTCATCTATTTCTTCTTTAGGAAGGAACGTAAAGATCTTTAAGAAATTAGCCGCGTCTGCGTCAGCTGTATTAAGCCAAAATTGATAAAACTGGTATGGCGAAGTTTTGGATGAATCGAGCCATATATTACCTTTTTCACTTTTTCCGAATTTATTACCATCCGCTTTTTTTAAAAGAGGGCAGGTAAAAGCAAAGGCATCTCCACCATTTTTTTTCCTGATTAATTCTGTTCCTGTTATAATGTTACCCCACTGATCGCTGCCGCCAAATTGTAATTTACAGTTTTGGGTTGTGAATAAATGGTAAAAATCAAAACCCTGCATGAGCTGGTAGCAAAATTCTGTAAAGCTCATACCGTTCTCGCTTTCCAACCTTTTTTTCACGCTCTCTTTTGCCATCATATAATTGATGGTAATGTGTTTGCCTGCATCACGAATGAAATCAATAAAAGAAAGGTCGCGGAACCAATCAAAGTTATTGACCATTTCTGCAGCATTGCCTTTTTCCTCATTAAAATCAATAAATTTTGATAACTGGGTTTTGATTCCCTGAATATTTTTTTCCAGTATATCTCTGCTTAATAAATTTCTTTCCTGGCTTTTGCCCGTGGGGTCTCCTACCATACCGGTGGCTCCGCCTACCAATGCGATGGGTTTATGACCTTTTTTCTGTAGATGCACCAATATAATGATAGGTATCAGGCTACCAATATGAAGACTATCAGCTGTAGGGTCAAAACCCACATATGCTGCTGTCGGCTCTTTGCAAAGTTGTTCTTCTGTTCCGGGAATGATATCCTGGATAAGGCCCCGCCACTGTAATTCTGCTATTAAATTTTCCATAAAAATGACCCCAAAAATAAGCTACAAAAATAAAAGTTTGTAATCGTTTTTATAAATTCACCTATTCATTAAAAACTAAGCATAAAGAAAATACTAAAATAAAACGTAAAATGTAAATTGGTCCATTTGTTTTCCAGCGCAATAATCAAATTAATTAATGCAAATTGCAGCCTGTAAAGGTTGCTGATTATTTTTACAAATTTTAAATTATATTACATTATTATTTTAGTGTTGTATAGCTATCATCCCCTGCTGTTATGAGAATCTACTCTTTTTTTACAATCATTATTTTATTGGTGCTGATACCCTCCGATACCTCAGCTCAGTTTAGAAAATATTCTAATGAATTTTTGAATATTGGTGCAGGCGCCCGTGGCCTCGCAATGGGTGCAGCCCAGGTGGCATCTGTAACTGATGGCACAGGCGGTTATTGGAATCCTGCGGCACTTACAAGTGTTGAAGATGGCGTTTCAGTCAATCTCATGCATGCAAGTTATTTTGATAACATCGGAAAATATGAATATGCAAGTGTGGCATTGCCAATGAATGGCGGTTCCAGAACGCTTGGATTCTCTTTCTTACGATTTGCGGTTGATGATATTCCCAATACGCTTTTTTTGGTAGAACCTGACGGAAGTATCAACTATGGAAATATTACTTCTTTTTCTTCGGCTGATTATGCTTTTTTATTCTCTTTTGCACAAAAATTAAAAGATGACGACGATTTCAAAACCAGCTTTGGCGTAAATGCAAAAATAATTTATCGTAAAATAGGCCATTTCGCTACTGCCTGGGGATTTGGTTTTGATGCTGGTTTTAAAATGCAAAAGAATAATTGGAGTGTAGGTGTAGTCGCAAAAGATATTACCACAACTTTCAATGCCTGGTCATTTAATTTTGATGAAAAGGAGAAAGAAATTTTATATCTCACTAAAAATGAAATACCTGTAAAATCCACAGAACTCACTGCACCAAGGCTTACAGTAGGATCGTCCTATAATTTTCCTGTGGGAGAAAAATTTAATTTATTGGCAGAGTTGGACCTTGATATGACTTTTGATGGAAAAAGAAACACTGTTTTGAGTGGAAATACCATAAGCATTGACCCTCATGCAGGAATAGAGGCTTCTTTGAATAAGGTATTTTTTGTAAGAGCAGGAATATACAATTTTCAAAAAGCACTTGCTGATGGAGACACAACGAATCAAAAGAAAGTTTGGATCTACCAGCCGGCTTTAGGTGCAGGTTTCAAAATAAATAATATAAGTATTGACTATGCCTTTTCTAACCTGGCCAACCAATCGAATCCATTATACACGCACATTTTTTCATTAAAAGTTGATCTGAAAAGAAAAGATTAATCAGGTAAAAATTCTTCAAAATGATGAAAAAAATATCAGTCCTTTTATTTATTTTGTTTTCAGTGGCGACTGTAGGAATTTCTCAACCTGCCACCAATAGCTGGATAAAATATGGACAACCTTATTATAAATTTACCTTAGGCCAGGATGGATTATATCACCTTAATAAATCTGTATTGAACCAGGCAGGTTTGGGAAATATACCAGTAGAACAATTTCAATTATGGAGAAATGGGGAGCAACAAATTCTCTATACATCAATTATTTCCGGAAGCCTGGGTACTAACGATTATATTGAATTTTGGGGCTTAAAAAATGATGGTAAAACTGATTCAAAACTTTACCTGAAACCTGACTACCAATTATCTGATCATTACAGTTTACAAACAGATACTGCTGCCTATTTTTTAACTGTCAATGCTGGTGGTGGTAATTTGAGATTCATTAATGGCCAAAATAATGTTGCCGGTAATTTACTTTCACCGGAGCCTTATTTTATGAATGTAACCGGAAATTATTTTAATACAAAGGTCAATCCTGGCTATGGTGTGTCGGCCGGTGATGTTTATGTATATTCTTCTTCCTATGATCAGGGTGAAGGTTGGACAAGCAGAGATATTAGAAGCAGTTCGCCATTAACAGGCACCATTACAGGCGTAAATATATATTCAGCAGGACCACCGGTTTCTGTTAACTATGGTGTTGCGGGAGCTGCATATGGTTCACGGAACGTTACAATATCTGTCAACGACATGGTCATTGCAACGGAAACAATTAGCTACCTGGCCTCCAAAAAAAATGAAGTAACCAACCTGCCCACTTCTCTTATTAAAACCCCTTCAGTAAGTTATACTTTTAATAACACATCAAGTAGCAGTACCGACAGAGTTGTAGCATCGCACATTGAAATCCGCTATCCCAGTAAATGGGATTTCAATAATCAAAACAATTTCTATTTTGAAATTCCGGCAAGTAACGTGGGCAACTATTTAGAAATTATCAATTTTAATTCAGGAGGTATCCAGCCGGCACTTTTTGATTTATCTTCCGGGATGAGATACCTAGGTGATATTTCTACTGCCGGAAAAGTGAAGTTTGCGCTTCCTGCATCTGCCACTCCTATCAGAAAATTCAGGCTGGTGAGTTTATCACCTGCCCTCGTTCAAAATATTGCTTCATTAAACCAGGTCAGCTTTGTAGATTATTCCCAAACTGCCAACCAGGGTGATTACCTGATTATTAGCAATAAAATCCTTTTCAATTCAAAAGCAGGGACGAATAATGTGGACATGTACAGGCAATATAGAAGTTCAGCAGCAGGTGGAAGTTTTAATGCAAAAATTATTGACATTGATCAATTAGTAGATCAGTTTGCCTATGGGATAAAAAAACATCCAAGGGCTGTAAAAGACTTCATTGCCTTTGCAAAAAATAATTTTTCTGTAACTCCGAAAGACGTTTTAATTATTGGAAAAGGAGTAGTGTATGATGAATACGTTCAAAACCCGGGAAGCGCCTACAGAGAACAACTAAATCTTGTGCCTACTTTTGGAAGCCCTGCTTCTGATGTGGTGTTGGTGGCGCCTTATGGAAGCGCAGTTCCTACTTTTCCAGTCGGAAGAATATCTGTTGTAAATGGCGAAGAGTTGGGTAATTACCTGGAAAAAGTGAAAGAATATGAAGCAGCACAAAAGTCTGCTGTACAAACTATCGATAGCAAACTATGGATGAAAAATGTAGTGCAAATCGTGGGTGGGAAAGATGAGGATGAAAACAATGAATTTACCTCGTACATGAGTAATTATGGAAAAATTTTTAAAGACACCTCTTATGGTGCACACATAGAATTGTTCAGTAAAACCTCCAGTGCAGCAGTTCAATTATTAGCCAGCCAGCGCATTGATGAATTATTCAAAGAGGGAATCAGCATACTTACTTATTTTGGACATTCCTCTGCAAATACATTGGAATTCAATTTAAGTGATCCTTACAGTTATGATAATCCACAGAAATATCCTGTATTCCTGGTGAGTGGTTGTACGGCAGGAAATAATTTCAGTTTTGATACATTAAGAATTCTACAAAACAATTTCACCATATCTGAAAACTTTCTGATAGCCAAACAAAGGGGAACAATAGGGTTTCTGGCAAGTACTCATTTTGGAATTCCCAACTACCTGGATGATTATAATAACTTATTCTATACGCAACTGGCCAGTAAAAATTACCAGGGAAGTATTGGTGAATCAATGCGAAGGACCATTGAGCAATTAGGAGGAAATAATGAAGGAACCACCTTTTTCGCAAGAGCTGATTATGAAGAAAATAATTTGAATGGTGATCCGGCTATCCGCGTGAATCCGCATGACAAGCCAGATTATGTAGTAGAAGATCAACTTGTAAAATTAAATCCGGCATTTATTTCTATAGCAGAAGAGAAGTTTGTAGTGAATGCAAAAACTTACAACATTGGAAAAGCTGTGAATGATTCTATCAATTTTGAAATAAGGAGAACTTATCCGGATGGTAAAACGGATCTCTTGTTGAAGAAAAGAATCAAAGCCCCTAATTATGAGGATTCTTTGCAGATTACCGTACCGATTATTCCTACCAGAGATAAAGGATTAAATAAGATAACTGTAACAATAGATCCTGAGAACGAGGTACCTGAAATGTCAGAAAGCAATAATTCAGTTACCAAAGAATTTTATATTTATGAAGACGAAGCCAGGCCTGCATTTCCTGTAAATTTTGCCATTATAAATGATCCTGCTCAAAAACTATTTGCGTCCACTGCTACTATCCAGGGCAATCCAAAAGATTATGACCTGGATATTGATACCACGCAATTATTTAATTCACCGGTAAAAGTCAGGCGTACATTAAATTCGACAGGAGGTCTTTTGGAATTTGATGCCGGGTTTCCTTTTAAAGATAACACCGTTTATTATTGGAGGGTGGCCACGCGTCCTGTATCAGGATTGGATGGAGATTATCGTTGGAACAATTCTTCTTTTATTTATCTGGCGAATGGGGGTCCCGGTGCTGGTCAATCACATTACTTCCAGCATCTAAGTTCAGATACAGAGCGAATTACGTTAAATGCTAATCGAAAGTGGCAATTTGATAAGGTGGCGAATACAATCGAATCCAGGAATGGAGTTTTTCCAACTGCAGCCTCTACTGCCGCTGATTTCAAATTAAGTGTAAATGGTGCAGATATTGCAGCTAGCGTTTGCGGTATTTCGGGTATTATTTTTAGTGTCCTCAATCCACAGACACTAGAGCCATTATACAATACTTACGCAGGGCGTTATGGCAGCGATCCTGTTTGTGGCGTGGAGCGATTGGCTAATTTCCAATTCAATATTCTTGATATCAATAAAAGGAAAGCAGCGATGAGTTTCCTAAATGACTCCATTCCGGATAACTATATTGTAATTGTTAGAAACGTATCCGGCACCGATCCAAATACCAATACTTATGCTGCGGACTGGAAGGCAGACGAGGCAGTATTTGGCACAGGTAAGTCAATGTACCTTGCATTAAAATCTCAGGGTTTTAGTACGATTGATGAGTTTGACAGGCCGCGTTCATTCATATTCATGTACCAAAAAAATAATCCTTCTTTTGGTCCTTCCAATATTTTTTCAACCGGTATTTCTGACAAGATAGTGCTGGATCACCAGGCTATTTCTGATGATTCAGTTGGAATGATTACTTCTCCCCAATTCGGGCCTGCCCTGGACTGGAAACAAATGAATTGGGACGGGAATAGTGTGGAACCAGTTTCTGATGATAACCCGCAGATCCAGATCATTGGTGTGAATAATAATGGAGATCAATCTGTTTTATTTAACATCAATAAATCGCAAAAAAGTGTGAACCTTTCGTCTGTTGATGCCAAACAATATCCATTTATTCAATTGAAAATGAGGAATGCAGATAGTGTTCAGTTCACTCCATACCAATTGTCTTACTGGCGCTTGAACTTTACCCCGGCACCGGAGGGAGCATTGGCACCACAGTTACTTTTTTCTTCAAAGGATACTTTGCAACAAGGTGAGATCTTACACTTCGGTATTGCTTTTAAAAATATTAGTAATACATCATTTGACAGCGTTAAGATAAACCTATCTATAATTGATACGAACAACGTCACACGACCTTTCCTGTTTCCACGGGTAAAACCATTGGTGAAAGGAGATACAATACTATTTAAGTATGATATTGATACGAAGTTACTGAGTGGAAATAATACATTATTTGTAGATTTCAATCCTAATAATGACCAGCCGGAGCAGTATCATTTTAATAATTTTTTATACAGAAAATTCTTTGTCCAGGGGGACGTATTTAATCCTACCCTGGATGTTACTTTTGACGGGGTACACATTTTAAACCAGGATATCGTGTCGGCGAGGCCACATATTCTTATTAAATTAAAAGACGATAGCAAATATCTTGCGCTTAACGATACGTCTCTATTTAAAGTACAGATACGTTTTCCGGATGGCGTGTTACATGATTACCATTTTGATAATGATACCATGAGACTTATTCCTGCAGATCTTGCATCAGGCCAAAACACCGCTACCATTGACTTGCAGCCCACACTTGGCGGGGAAGATGCTGATTATGAATTGTTGGTTTCAGGAAAGGATGCGATGGGGAACAGGTCAGGAGAATTGGATTACCACATCAATTTCAAGGTTATCAGCAAACCAATGATTTCAAACATGCTGAATTATCCCAATCCATTCACTACATCCACCGCTTTTGTCTTTACAATTACAGGAACTGAAGTGCCGCAAAATATAAGAATTCAGATTCTTACCATTACCGGTAAAGTGGTCAGAGAAATTACATCACAGGAATTGGGTCAATTGCATATTGGTAGAAATATTACTGACTTTAAATGGGATGGAACGGATATGTATGGTCAAAGTGTTGGCAATGGCGTTTACTTGTATAGAGTACTCACTAATTTGAATGGAAAATCTTTAGAAAAATATAGTACACAGGATAGCAATACCGATCTCTATTTCACGAAAGGTTATGGTAAAATGTACCTGATGCGGTAATAAAATTTCCTTTAAAAAAAATTTTATTGGACCGGTATTAGTTGTTTAATCAGTTAAGCCGGTTTTTTAATTTGTGGTGAAAAAATACTCATTCCCAGTAGAAAAAGGAATGGAGAAATAGTCAGGAAAAACCGGCCGTGCCAATCATCGCAGGTAAAAACGGAAGTGAGCCAATAAAGAATAATTATTGAGATAAAATAGTTTAATTTTTTTTTGCCCGTTTTAAATTGGTTTCGGATATCCAAAATGGACATCAGGTAAAATGGATAATAAAATAAAATCAATAGAATGTTGTGTGGAAGAGAATAGTAGCTCCTGGTCATCGCAAAAAATGAAATTGTTTTAAGCCAGGCAAGGTGTAAAAAGTGACCAGGATTATGTGTGATATAATACAACAATCCATAAAGAGAAGTGTCATTTTGGAGCGTTTGAATATTTGCATTGATGGTTGTATTAACACCGCAGATTATATTTTCTTTTACAAAGGGAAGCATTAGGTTTAATTCCCCACCAGACTGCATCATGGAATTGATCAGCACTATAAATAGGACCAAAGAGACAGTTAATAATACCATTTTCTGCACGATACTCCAATGATGTAGGAATTTGAAAAATACATAAATAGCCGTAGCGCCGAAAAATAATATACCGGTCGGCCTCGTAATACTTAATAGCAATAAGAACAGAAAAATAAAAATAATATTTTTAAGATTGAGAATGGTAAGGCGTAATAAAAACCCGCTATAAATGATAGTGAGACTATAAAATAGGGACTCGGTAAATAAGAAACTATTGTAAACCTGGTAAGGAATATTTATGATATAAAGGAAGGTGACAATTACAGCAAGTATTTCTTTTTTTAAGAAGTTCATTGCTATTGTGAAAAACATATAAGTCGCCAGGAGATTCATTATCCAGTGAATGATCACTACAAGGATAAAACCGGTTTTTAATTTTAAAGAAGCAACAATCAGAAATATTTCAGTAGAATAAAGATAGAAGTTGCCGGTACTCAGATGTCCGTTTTTGATAAAAAATGTGGCTTCATTTATATATTTTTTTGCTTCAAGATCAGTTACGATTCCATTGTGAACATATAAAATGATTTGTACAATTGCCCAAACAAAAAGGAGAAAGGTCAATTGCTTTTTGGTTGTATTTATAAAAGCAATTTTTGTGGACATAACTTTCTAAAGTGTTTTTAAAAAAAGCAATATAATAAATGATTTTACAATCCGTTTATATTTTAAATAGGATTGATCGAGTATTCCAAATTACAACTCTATTTGGTCCATTAAACCTGCGAAGTATGAAAATGCCATGATGAAGTAAATAAATGGAAGAAATATTTTAGCAATAACTTTGGGCCAATGAGTAATGAAAACTACGATCTCATCATAATAGGCGGCGGTCCTATAGGTCTTGCCTGTGGAATTGAGGCGAAAAAAGCAAACCTGAAATACGTTATTTTAGAGAAAGGGGTATTGGTAAATTCATTGTTCAATTACCCTGTTAATATGACCTTTTTTAGTACCAGTGAGAAACTGGAGATAGGAGAGGTGCCCTTTGTAAGTATTAATAATAAACCTACGCGAAGTGAATCGCTGGAATATTACCGGCGGATAGTGACATCTTTTCAGTTGAATATTCATTTATTTGAAAAGGTAACTGCTGTAAGAAAAGATGGTAATATTTTCCAGGTAAAAACCCCGCTAAAAACATACCAGTGTAAAAATATTACGGTCGCAACCGGTTTCTATGACATTCCTTTTTTATTGAACGTAAAAGGCGAGGATCTGAAAAAGGTAAAGCATTATTATGATGATCCGCATTTTTATGCATTCCAGAAAGTATTGGTGGTAGGTGCTGCTAATTCAGCCATTGATGCTGCCTTAGAAACCTGGCGTAAAGGTGCAGAAGTGACCATGGTTATTCATTCCGGTGAAATTTCTGATCGTGTAAAATATTGGGTGAAGCCTGATATTGAAAACCGGATTAAAGAGGGTGCGATAAAAGCCTATTTTAATTCCAGCATACAGGAAATTAGAGAGAAAGAAGTAGACATTATCACACCAGATGGAGTGGTAACCACACAAAATGATTGGGTGCTTGCCATGACCGGTTACCAACCCAATCTTCAATTTTTAAGGGATCTCGGTGTTCACCTGGATGTTGGAAATTCTTGTTCGCCAACTTACGATGAAGAGACCTATGAAACCAATGTAAAAGGTATATACCTGGCCGGGGTTATTTGCGGAGGAATGAATACCCATAAGCTTTTCATTGAGAATTCAAGAGAACACGCGAAGAGAATTATCCAACATATTTTGAATGTAAAATAGAAAAGATGGCAGGTATTTATTCCCAGCCAGTTCTCTGGAAAAGCCTCGCCGGCAATTTCCATTGCTGCCTTGTTTAATTCAAAGTAATCTCATTCTTCTTTACAATATCGTGGTATCTCTTTTCATGCCACACATAGCTAAAATGCGTAGATAATATCCCGATAATAATGGAAATAGTCACCAGGGTATAAATCAGATTAGCTCCTCCTGTTTCCCATAATTGCGTAAACAGTTTGGTTAAAAAAAAGATCACAAGGAATGAAACGACTGTCCACGCCAAAGAAAATGTAAAATAATATTTCCATTTTGGTCCGCTTTTTTGGTCTATCCAGTGATCAATAAATTGTTGGTCTGTATGTTTGATCATTTTCTAAAATTTAATTGCTTTTTTTATTTTTTCTTTTTATTCAGCCATCATATCTATGGCAACATTAATGATGTCTTCCACATTTGGTTTACTAAAATAATCGCCATCGCTACCGTAGGAAGGCCTGTGTGCTTTTGCTGATAGGGTTCGCGGTGATACATCTAACCAGCGGTAGCCTTTCTGCTCTTCCATTACCTTATTATACATATAAGCAGAAGCTCCTCCCGGTACATCTTCATCAATGAAAACAATTCTGTTTGTCTTTTTCAATGATTCCAGAATGCCATGATTGATATCAAAAGGTAAGAGCGTTTGTACATCTACTATTTCACAACTGATTCCCATGTCATCAAGGATTTCTGCAGCTTCCGAAACAATTCTCAATGTAGATCCATAAGACACCATAGTTATGTCAGTACCTTCTTTAATAACTTCTGACACGCCTAATTGTAAGGTGTATCTGGTAAGGTTAGCTGGTAATTTTTCTTTTAACCGATACCCATTCAGGCATTCGATGATGATACCAGGGTCATTTGACAAAAGCAGTGTATTGTACATTCCTACTGCCTGTGTCATATTCCTGGGCACACATACATACATTCCACGAAGTGCATTAATGATCATGCCCATAGGAGAACCGCTGTGCCAGATTCCCTCCAACCTATGACCGCGGGTACGTACAATCAGCGGAACGCTTTGCTGCCCTTTGGTTCGAAAATGAGTAGTACAAACATCATCACTCAAGGGCTGTAAACCAAACAATAAATAATCAAGATATTGGATTTCTGCAATTGGACGCAGACCACGCAAAGCAAGACCTATTCCTTGTCCCATGATAGTGAGTTCGCGAATACCGGTATCAAAAATTCTTTCTTCGCCATATTTTTCCTGTAATCCGCTAAAACCCTGGTTCACATCCCCGATTGATCCAAGATCTTCTCCAAAGGCAATCACTTTTTCATTCGTGGCAAAGAGCTCATCAAAATAATTATTCATGATCTCAAAACCATTCACCATTTGTGCATCATCGCTGTATTCTATCTGAGTGGTTTTTATTTCCAATGCAGATTTTGGGCCTTCATTGTATAGGTCAGAATCAAAAATTATTTCATTTTCATTCTTTAATTTTGCATAATAGTTTTTAAATTCCCCCAGCGAATCATTATCCTTTGTCCTGTAAATAAGTGTGGATAAGGCTTTCATTACATCTCTGCGTAATGGATCTATCCTGGCTGAAAGTTCTTCCATTAAATTTTTACTCAGGTCAGCATTCTCTTTACCACTTTCGGCGTAGCTTTTAAACAATCGAAGTGCTTCTTTTACCTGGACCTTTATGGGACCAATAAATTTGCTCCAGGCAATATTTTTACTTTCTTTTACAAATGCTTTTGCCTCACTTTCAATGATACTAATTTCATCTTCTGTTGCCAGGGAATTGGCAATGATCCATTCTCTCATTTTCTTTTTACCATCCCAGGCTTTTTCCCATGCAAGGCGTTCTGTGGTCTTATAACGTTCATGGCTACCCGAAGTTGAGTGTCCCTGTGGTTGTGTAAGTTCTTCTATGTGGAATAAAGCAGGTGTATGCGTTTCCCTTATATTGGCAATGGCTATGTCTAAGGTTTCACACATGCCCTGGTAATCCCATCCTTTCAGTTTGTAAATATTGATTCCATTTGTATCCTCTTCTTTTTGAAAACCACTTAAAGCAGTGGATATAGACGATTTCGTAGTTTGGTATTTTTTAGGAACTGATATGCCATAGCCGTCATCCCAGACAAAAACTGCCAAAGGTATCTGTAAAACGCCGGCGGCATTCATTGTTTCCCAAAAATGACCTTCAGAAGTGGAAGCATCACCTATGGTACAAAAACAAACTTCATTTCCATTATCACTTAAATTAGTTAAGTTTTGTAAACCATCAATATTCCTGAAAGCTTTTGATGCAAAGGCCAAACCTAATGCACGAGGCATTTGTCCGCTTGTAGGCGCGATATCGGAAGAGACGTTTTTACAGTGTGCCAGTGGAAGCCAATCGCCATTTTTATCAACAAAGGGGGTAGCGAAATGCGCATTCATCTGTCGACCTGCACTAAAAGGATCGTTGGCGACATCAGGATCAGCATATAATTGAGAAAAATATTGTTCTACAGTTGCCAATCCGCTCGCAAACATAAAAGTCTGATCACGATAATAACCGGAGCGGAAATCACCCTCTAAAAAAAATTTAGCCATGGCTACTTGTGCTACTTCTTTTCCATCCCCAAAAATGCCAAATTTTGCTTTTCCGGTAAGCACTTCCTTTCTCGACAATAAGCTGGTTTCCCTGCTTACACAAACTATTCTGTAATCTGCCAAAACCGTATCCCTAAATGTTTCAAAAGAAAGTTTATCGCTAATGCTTTCTTCATTTTCATGGTTCATTATCATAGTTGCAAAAATATCGATTATATTTATGAATGTTAAAAATGCATGTTTAATTTGAAATTCCTCAAATATGTCATGTGAAACTGTATCTTTGAAATCGTTTAAATATATATAAAAATGAGAAAAATAATAACAATTTTTTGTTGTGTTGCTTTATCAGCATCGCTTCAGGCACAAACAAATAAGACTACGGTAAAGACTGTAAAAACTAAATCGGAAAGTCCAAAAAAGGTAGAAATAGTGAATGTTGAATCTGTAAATGTACAGGCAACTCCAATTGATGCACTTACTTTCCATGAAAATGAGTATGACTTTGGAAAAATTCCACAAGGTAAGCCGGTAACTCATGTTTTTGAATTCAAAAATTCTGGAACAACTCCATTTAAATTAGAAAATGTACAAGCCAGTTGCGGATGTACTACGCCGGAATGGAAACAAGACGAGGTGGCCCCGGGTGCTACTTCAAAAATTATTGTTGGCTTCAATGCCGCAGGCGCAGGACCGTTTGCGAAACCGGTTACAATTACTTACAATGGTGGTCAAAGCAAACAAATTATTATTAAAGGTGAAGTAGAATCAACCCCACCCACACCAGCGCCGGAAAATGCTGCTATTAAATCAATGAATAAATCAAATTAAATTCAATTAAATCCAGGAACCTATGAAACATTTCTTTTTTGCAATGCTTTTTCTTTCCTCAACGGCTATTTTCGCGCAGAGCGCAACACCGGTAGCAAAATTTACATCTGAGAAATTTGACTTTGGAAAAATAAAACAGAACACACCAAAGGTAGCTACGTTTGTATTTACAAACATGACAACAGCACCTTTGATTATTGACCAGGCTGCACCTTCATGCGGATGTACAGTTTCTGATTATACTAAGACGCCGATAGCACCGGGAAAAACAGGAGTGGTAAAAGCTACTTTTGATGCTGCTTCTATTGGTAGGATTGATAAGACAATTACAGTGAAATTTGCCGGAGTTGACGACGCTACATTTTTGAAATTAGCCGGGGAAGTAGTATCTGCTAAATAGATTACATTCGATAATAAAATCTAATAAAAAAACCTGCAAATCTGATTTGCAGGTTTTTTAGTTTTATTGATTAAAAGATGTAGTTATTTCATAAACCTAATAACGCAATCTTTTTCTTTCAATTCCGGACTTTTTAATACCAATTTTGTTTGCACTGATTTCAATGCGAGAACTTTAATTTGGTGATTAATTGGCGGGTATATTATATAGGTTTGTATACTGTTCTTATATTTTTTGCAAGTAAATTATGCCAGTAAATTATTATCCTCTTTATTTTTGATAAAAATATAGCAGATATTCCAGGTATCATTGCCTGTTTAAGTTTTGAGATTTTTGGGTATGTCTGTTTTAAGCTCGTCGCAATTAAGCGATAATGATTATATCCTACAAGAAATTAAATATTGACAGGAACCGTTAATTTAAAAAAATCTTCCCGTACCCATCATAGTGGAACCTACAAAGGAAGCCATCAGGATAGATGAAATAATAAATGTGATTGCAAACATTACTATAAAGGCAATAATCATATAAACGACTTTTTTATCTTCAGGTGTTTTCTTCATGGTTGTAAGACCTATATAAAAAAGGTATATTGAATAAACCCATCCAGCAATGGCCAATAACCAACCAATAACAGGGATGAATGAAAGAAATGCTGCAACCCAAATCGGTGTATTAGAATAAGCAACAAGTTGAGCCGATTTATTCAAGTTTTTTTCTGAATCAAAACTTGGCGCTAATAAATCAATTACGTAAATGGAAACATAATACCCAATTAAAATAGATACAAATCCGATGACAGCGGAATATATAAAGTAGGTTCCAAAGCCTCCGGCAAAAAATAAACTACGTAAAACATTAGCAAGAGATGCTAAGATAGCCAGTGGCAATACATAGCCAGTTAATAATGTCATTGGAGTCGCCTGTTCTGTATCTATGACAAGCCATTCTGTTTTAGGAGTTGTAAGTATGTTCTTTACGCGGTCAATAATGTTCATGGCAATTAAGTTTTAGTTTAAGGTGTAAAATGGTATTTCTCAACAATAAGTTAAATATAGATAAAAAAATTTAATGGATAATAAAAGGGTGACTATAAATTTTTATAGAAATAAATATATACGCCGCTCAGATAAAAAGATTTTTTTTATTATACACTTTTCAATGCCGATAATAAATCTTGTAATACTTTTTTGCCATCCCCAAAAAGCATAGATGTTTTTGAGTGATAGAACAGATCATTTTCGATACCTGCATATCCAGGTTTCATGCTGCGCTTATTTACTATAATCGTCTTTGCTAATTCTACATCCAAAACAGGCATTCCATAAATAGGAGAGGAAGGGTCATTTTTTGCCGCAGGATTTACTACATCATTGGCACCTAAAACCAGGACCACATCTGTTGTTTTAAATTCTTCATTGGCAGCTTCCATTTCTAATAGCTTGTCATAATCCACATCTGCCTCGGCCAATAACACATTCATATGACCAGGCATGCGACCTGCTACAGGATGTATCGCATATTTAACTTCTACGCCTTTTTCCTCTAATGCTTTTTCCAACTCATGGCAATTATGCTGGGCCTGGGCTACAGCAAGTCCGTAACCGGGCACGATGATTACTTTTTTGGAATAATTCATCACCATGGCGGCATCGCTTATAGAAATTTCTTTTATATTTCCGTGTTCTGTTTTTATCCCTTCTTTGGTTTCTTTTGTACCGCCAAATGAGCCGATTAATACATTTTTCAGGCTTCTGTTCATAGCCCTGCACATAAGGATCGTAAGTAAAGTGCCTGCAGCTCCCACGAGTATTCCGCCGGTGAGCATCGCCTTATTATCATACAAAAATCCACCACTTGCCGCGGCAATTCCTGTAAAAGAATTTAAAAGCGATATCACAACAGGCATATCTGCACCACCGATTGGCAGCACAAAGAAAACACCATAAAGAAGTGCCAATATAACGGTAAGAGAAAATGGAATGATGGAAAACCCAACGCCCGAAAAATAGGTGTACACGGCCGAAGCTAATACCAAAAGCAATATCACCATATTAAAAATATGCTGGCCTTTAAAAGCAAAATCTTTAATTTTTCCATTCAGTTTACCCCAGGCAATTACACTACCCGAAAAAGAAATGCATCCAATAATGGTTCCTGCAACAATGGCCAGGTAATGGCCTCCATGCACAACATCTGAAAAAGAACTATTCAATGATTTGTTTGCCTGGTATAAATAATCAAATTCAATGATAGAAATCAAAGCGGCACAAGCTCCTCCCATTCCATTAAAGAAACTTACCAACTCCGGCATCGCTGTCATTTTTACTTTTTTCGCTGTAAGCCAGCCGATAATGGTACCTACTATGATTGCCGAAAAGATCCAGGCGTAATTGCCCAAAAAATGTCCGTTTTCTTTATATAAAAAAATGGTGCCAGCAATAGCCAATGACATGCCTGCTGCTGCTATTAAATTTCCTTTTCTGGCTGATGCAGGGTTGGATAACATTTTTAACCCTACAATAAATGTAACTGATGCAATTAAATAAATTATGGAAAGCAATGAAGGCATGTAAATTGAAAATTATTATTTATTAATTTATTCCGGTTTTTTATAACTTATTAATTAGAAGGTGGCGTTTTCTTTTTTTTGAACATTTCCAACATTCTATCGGTTACCACGAATCCTCCAACCACATTCAATGTGCCTAAAACAACCGCTAAAAAGCCAAGAATCAATGCCACATAATTTTGTGTATCGGCCTTACCCATCACGATAATGGCACCAATGATAACAACTCCATGGATGGCGTTGGCTCCGCTCATCAAAGGCGTATGAAGTACACTGGGTACTCTTCCTATGATTTCTATGCCGAGGAAACACATTAAAATGACAATGTAGATTAATTCTATATTGTCCGAAATAAAAGAAAGTAAATTATTCATTAAAATCTATTTAGTATTCAGGTGATATTTAATTTTCCATGCCGCAAAAACCAGGTAGTTATTGGCTATAAATTGGCTACTCAACTTCTCATACGCTGTTTACACGAGTGCCTTTTACTAATTCGTCCTCATAATTCAAATTTAATTGACCTTCCTTATCAATGATCAATGCTAAAAAATTCAGGATATTCTTCCCATATAATTTGCTGGCATCAGAAGGCATCGTTGCTGCGAGATTAGAATTACCGATAATTGTAACGCCATTGTAATTGACGGTCTCATTGTCTTTCGTGAGTTCTGTATTGCCACCGGTAGCGGACGCCAGATCGATAATAACTGAACCATTCTTCATGGTTTCAATCATTTCTTTCGAAATAAGTACCGGTGCTTTTTTCCCAAATATTTGGGCAGTGGTAATGATGATGTCTGCTTTGGCTGTGGACGAAGCAATTTTTAATTTTTGCTTTTGTAAAAATTCTTCTGATTGCAATACTGCGTATCCGCCGGCATTGGCTGCATCAGCCGCACCTTCTACTTCCACGAATTTTGCACCAAGGCTTTTCACTTCTTCTTTTACTGCCGGGCGTGTATCAAAAACTTCTACTACTGCGCCCAATCTGCGGGCGGTAGCGATTGCCTGTAGCCCTGCGACGCCTGCACCGATGATTAGTACTTTAGCTGGAGGTATGTTTCCTGCTGCTGTCATAAACATCGGAAAATATTTAGGAAATATTTCTGCAGCAATCAATACTGCTTTGTATCCTGCTATGTTTGCCTGGCTACTCAAAATATCCATACTTTGGGCCCTCGTCGTTCGCGGTATCATGTCCAGGCTGAAAACAGTTACTTTTTTTTCAGTCAATAATTGTATCTCTTCCGGAAAATATAAAGGAAGATAATTACCGAGAATTACTTTGTTTTGAAAGGCATCTGATTCTTCTTTTGCGGGAAGATGAATGGATAAAATAAGATCAGATTGGTTGATAACTTCCGACCTCGACATCATTGTAGCGCCAGACTGTATATAAGTTTCATTTGTTGCAAATGCTTTTTCACCCGCACCTTTTTCCACTAAAATTGTTGTATTTAATTTTTGAAGAATGGACAGATGTTCCGGTAATAATGAAACCCTTGTTTCTGTATTATTTTCTCTTAAAATGCCAATGGTCATAATGATAAATATGTTTCAAGATATTGAATAATTAAAACCTTATCGTAAAATTCTGTTTTACTTTAAAATCCTTACTGAAAAAAACGATTCCTATAAAAAAAAGATCGATAGAAAGTTTTACTGATTCATGCTTTTTTATTCGTTCCCATGCTTCTTCCATTTCTTC
>JBDTEF010000144.1:0-4551 GCA_039922615.1 Ginsengibacter sp. | reverse complement strand
CATCGTGTTTGAATCATAACTTTCTTTATAACGTCGAATGGCATCCTGGTCACTATTTACCTGGTATAATTTTTTCAAATGGGCTAATTCATCATTTGTTCTTTCCTTCTTTTCTGTTTCAGATTTTACCATTAATTCAGGGCTTGCCTTACTAATTACTACATAGGGCTCGGTGGAAAGAAGATGCCATTTATCCAAATACATTTTCCAGATATTTTTTCCCGATGATATTATTTTTTTTACTTCTTCAAATTCCGGTTTGAGTGTCACTGATTTTTGAAAATCACTGGTTTTATTTAATAATTCTAACTGGTCCAGCCAATTGCCATACGTATTTCTAAAACCAAATTTTGGTGGACTGTTTACAAACTTTGTGTAAGATCTTTCAGCGCTAATTAAGCCATTTTTAAATCGTTTATTAAACTCCATTAATTCTTGAGAATTATCTTTGAAAGAAGCAATTCTATTTAGTTCTTTCAGGATAAGCTGTCTTGCCAAACCACCTTTTTCTTTGGTAAGATTTTCAGCACTTATACCATCTAAACCAAATAACACAGGATGACCTTCCTTATCATCTAAATAACCAAAAACTACCTGGGCATCTATCTCCTTATTTTTTGTTTTACTATTTACAAAAATCTTATACAGGTTAGTCGTAGGATCTCCGGCAAATACAGTTAAAAAATTATTGAGCAGTACATACTCAGTTTTTGTAACGGTAAGTTTGGGTGGGTAAGCCATTAACATAGTGCCCGGTTGTTGTGGATTTTGGGAGGGAAAATCTACAATGGCTATTTCTCCCTGCCGGCCAGGATTAGGTGCAGGTAATACTTTCGGCGTATGGACAACTTTTTTTGCCTCTTTATTTAAATCAGTAAATATGCCATTCATGCGATTTAAAACATCAGTCAGTTTTTCCTTTTTTGATAAGGATACTATTGCTCCCATATTACCGAGGTAATAATTATCATTGTGAAACTTCAATATCTCGGCAGCATTTAATTTGCGAATGCCTGATGGCAATCCGCCGGCATTGTAGGACAATGGATGAGCGCTACCAAACACCATCCTGCCAATTTTATCGTAAAGTAAAGAAAATGGATTGTTCATACTCGTGGACATTTCATTATACACGGAACCTTTTTCTTCTATCCGAAGTGTTTTGTCAGGGTCTTGAGATACGCCCCAGTTACGCACTTCACGGCTTACTTCCTCATCTGTATAATCAGGGTATAAAAGTGCATCGAGGTATTCCTGGAAAAGGAAATAAAAAGTATTGGTACCGGCACCTGTATAAAAATTATACGAGGTATAAAGCTGGTTGGTAAAGGCATTGGACCTGGTGAGCGACATGCCTTCCCTTGTATTTAGCAAATGGCCTTTACTACCTTTTGTGATGAGCAAATGTTCCTGTGTGTGGGGCTCGCCCATGTCAGAAACAGGAAATGTGTTCACATAAAAAAATACTTGTGGCACTGATTCTATTTCCAGGAGATCAAGTGTAAAACCGGTTTTTTCATGAATGAAACGCCCGCCCATGGGCTTGTTCACGTCATTCAGGTAAACGGCAACTACTTTAAAACCATCGAGCTGTTGGTTTTTTGTAAGCGTAGCCAGGTTTGCTTGCGCATTTGATTGCATTGAAAAGAGGAAAACAAAAATGCTAATGCAAATTGATTTCAAGAAAAGATTGTTTGGTTTCATTTTTATTTTTTGAATATATCAGTGAATTATGAGTTGAAATGAGAAAATTTATTTTTTAAATCCAATTACAATGTTTCTTTTCATCGATGAATTAAAGTTGTTGAACGCCGGCTGATAAGTAAATACCTCATTAATATTGTTGGATTATATTTATCCAAACTCCCTATTCAAAATTTCTAATAATTGAATTGAACTTTGCTTCACTTTTGTTATTCTATTAAGGGAATTTTCCATGTAGAATTTTTTCAAAGCGCACCAATTCATATATTCTTTTAATGCCATCCTATCTGTGGTCAACAATTTTTATTGCTAAAAAAATCCGTTCCGGCATCAATTTTATGGCTTGCGCCGTTAAAAAAATTGTTGTGGTTAATAAATTTCAAAATGGGATTTATTTCAACAAACTTTACCTGTACCTTCCTGAATTCAATATTAAAATCAGAGACCGACGTGTTATTATTATCCAACAAATGAACATACTGATTGTATAATTTTATACTTTGAACAAGACTGTCAACTTTGAAATAACGAAGTGAGCCGGAATTCAGTAATTGTTGCAAAGTGGATTCATTTGCGAAGGAGCCAGGGAATACAAAAGCATAAACACTCAACCTGTAAATATTGGATGGATATTCAGGGGTTTCTTTTTCATCGTTGAGAAAAGTGATGAGCGTATCAATTTTATTAATGCATAAATTGAGTGAATTGATCGAAGTATTAAAATTGGTGGTGTCGGCTAATATATCACGTTTCAGCGACATTGCAAATTCATTGGCTCTTTGTTTTTCAATGTAATGCTCGAGTTGATATTCCGCCAAAAAACCACAAAAAACAGCAAGGAATAACATTAGAAATTCCCAGAGATATTCTTTCCAGGTTTTCTTGCCATGGCCGCTGTGAACATGCGAATGAACTTCCATATCTTGTTTGTTTGGTTCTTCTATTATTGCAGAAAAATGGTCTTCAGATTTGTTTTCACCTGCCAGATTTAGATCGTTCGATTTCTCTTCCTGTGGCAACAATTCGCTCATTTATTTCAATTGATTTTTAAAAAAATCTTTATAAAATCCGGGAGCCTTTTAAAGGCTTTACCATATTTCTATTCCTTCGTTTTGTTAGTTTTATTCAAAATGCATCCGTTATTGCAGGAAGAAAATTGATAAATCCGGGGAAGCGATATAAAATATTCAAAGAAATTCCTATCCTGTTTCAACCTGCTTTTAAAAAATTTTTAATTGAAAATGCCAACAAGGTAATTCGGTTGATTCAAATTGAAATATTTTTTTTAATATGAAAAAACAGGTATGCATAGCTGCAGCAGAAATGATAAGAAATTTAAAATGAGATTTATGTGTCTTTCCTTTTGTAAGACCTGATTTATGGATGAAAATCTATTTAAATGAATGCTCCCTCCCATTGATTGGGTTATTACGTTACGGTTGGCGAAGGACACAATATGTATTGCAAAGGATTTTACCAACCATTTATCAGTATTATACCTGAAAAGAAAAGTTACGAATCATTAACAATAAAAATTCTTTCAGGGAGACAAAAATTGACGAATTTTTAAGGGATATTTGAAATTTATCTTTGAGCCATTGGCTAACGGCATCATCATTTATAATTGTTCGCCTCACTCATCTTTCAAATGATATTCCTTATTAATGATTTTTATTAGTTCTGTCGCCGCTTTTTTTTGTTCCTGCAAAATCCCAACTTCCAAAATAAAGCTGCCGTTGCGCTCATGCAGATAGAAGATAAATTGATTGATCGCATCATCATTATAATTTCTCAATTGTGGATTGCCTTCGGGCTTCTGAATATTTGAAAATGAAGTAGCTGTAGAGTCAATGCTGAAATGCGACCGGCCCTCCATCGTATTGAAAACTTCCGCATCAAAAAGGTTGGCAAGAAATGGATACGACATTTGTGCTTCCTGCTGATCAAGTGCTGAAATTGATTTGTATGAATCTGTAATTTTTTGAAATTTTACAATGCCCCTCATCAAAGCATTTTTAGTAATCAACCTGTAGTTGCCGGAATGATCTAGTTCTGTTAGTGTGGTAACATTCGGAATAAAATTTCTCATTTTAGTCGATACCCTCGCGAGATAATATAAATCACTTCCACGGGTAGTGGCATTTCTCATTTTCAATAATTTAATTAGTGTATCTGTCTGACTAATTCGTTGAACAAGGAAAGGAACAAAATCATTCAAAGCCGATGTGTCAGAAATAAGGTCTTTTTTCAGGCTGATCACATACTCTTTTTCTTCCGAATGGTTGCTTAAACTTTCCCGGATATTTTCTGCAATAAAACCCATTGTTACCGCAAGAAATATCATTAGAAATTCGGAAAAATATTCCCTGAAAGATTTTCTTTCTACGCTTGGGTGATGATGTACTTCCATTTAAAAAATTAAAAATTACTGATTACGAATTACAACCTTCAATTACTATAATATACACATCCAGGTAGTATTTGTTTTAAATATCTCACTCAAATAGTTTTGATATTTGTTATGCTATTCTTCGATAAAAATAAATTTTATTATTTATTCAAACTTAAAAATTTTAACTGAACCTAGCATTTACTCAAAACTCCAAATAACTTCTATGGTTTTGTTTTTTGGAATTTCAGTTTGACTATTTTCTGCCTAATCAATTGGCGTTTCCCTATTCAATTCTTGTGGACTTTCGGAGTTGCCTGTTTTGTGATTTGGTTCTATTTTTTTCTCTTCATTCATGGTCTAAATGGTATTCTTTTTTAATTGCCTGCATCAATTCTATCGCCAACCTTTTCTGCTTTTCTACCAATACAATGTAAGAATCCATTAAGCCAATTTGA
>JBDTEF010000143.1:0-8561 GCA_039922615.1 Ginsengibacter sp. | reverse complement strand
ATTTTTCCCGCCTGGATCACTGCTTCTTTTGTCGTCATTCCACGCGCTCGTAATTCATCTGCAAAGTCAATCACAAGAATCGCATTTTTCACTACAATACCCGCCAGGCCTATGACACCGATGCCGACCATCACAACTGAAACAGTCATGCCAGTGATAGAAAATCCTAATAAAACCCCGATTATACTGAAGGCAATTTCTGTAAGAACAATAACAGATTTACTCACAGAATTGAATTGCAATACCAAAATAAATAAGATAAGCATCAAAGCTATCAACAATGCTTTTCCCAGGAATGCACCCGTTTCGGCCTGCTGCTCCCCTTCACCTGTTTGCTTTATGGTAACATCCTGGTTTGCTATGGGAAATCCTTTGATCGCATTGGCCAACTGAACATTTACGGCAGTAGGTGTAAATCCTGAAAGGACGTTGGAAAATAGTGTGATCACCCTTTTCACATCTTTTCTTTTAATACTACCATAAGTACTTGTATAATCTACATCTACCAAAGAGCTTATAGGAACACTCTTCATTTGCCCGGAAGAAATGTCGCGAAAAGCAATATTCATGGTCAGCAGATCAGCTAATCTTTTCCGCTGACCTTCCTCATTACGCAATTGAATTTTATATTCATCTTCTCCATCTTTTATTTTACCAACCTCCCGGCCAAATAGGGCAGTTCTTATTTGCGAACCTATTTGCGCAGTAGAAACGCCTTCTATCATCGCTCTCTGGCGGTTGATGGAAAGTGTGACTTCAGGATTGGTAAGATCCACATCTAATTTAAGGTCTTCAACACCGGGGATTTGCAAACTATCGAGGTATCGTTTAAGACTTTTTGCTGTAGTGGTCAAATGGTCAAAGTTCTCGCTTTGGACTTCTATATTTATAGGTGATTCTGTTGGCGGTCCATTAGATTCTTTAGCTACGGATATCTGGGCACCCGGAATTCCTTTTACGACCTGGCGGATAGAATCCAGGTATGGAGTCGTATTGATTCCTTCCCTTTTTTCAAAAGGAACAAATGATACCTGCACCCTTCCTAAATTTGGTTGTGTACTTCTATCACCACTACTTGGATCGGAAGCACCGACTGCAACATTTGAAATAATACTTTCGACTGCAGGATTTGGTTTACCATCAGAACCACTCAATACTTTTGTTACCCGTTGCTCGATATTCCTCGTGACAGAGTCTGTATAATCCACATTAGTGCCGACGGGTAGTTTCAAATAAACGTAAATAAAGTTAGGAGCAGATTCAGGGAAAAAAACGACAGGAACCTTACGGGCACTAAAAAATAAAACAGAAAGAATCAATAATACAAATGTGCCTGCCAATAACCAAACAGGCCGCCACTTATAAACTGCCCATCGCAACAATTTTTCATAACTATTCATTATAGCAGGGAGAATATTATTTTGAAACTGGTGAATCAATCTATCAAATATATAAGTGTAGAGGACTACAATAATCGATAAGAAAATAAGCAGGTTTCCTACAAATGGTACGTGGATCAAATCAAAAAATATACCTGCTAATAATGGAATTAAGAATGCTTTACTTTTAAATACACGAGACTTTCTTTTTACGCCGTCATTCTCCGGGTGATTCATAAAATCCACCGCAAATACCGGGTTCATAATGAATGCAACGATCAAAGAAGCTGTTAAAGTAAAAATGAGCATTGTCGGCAAATAGATCATGAACTTTCCGATAATTCCAGGCCAGAAAAGCAATGGAAAAAATGGTGCCAGTGTGGTAAGTGTACCGGAAAAAACCGGAACGAAAATTTCTCCTGCAGCCATTTTCGCTGCTTCAGTCGAAGAAACTTTCCCTTTATTTTCTGTAAAGATCCTATGCGTATTTTCAATCACCACAATTGCATCATCCACTATAATTCCGAGCCCAAAAAGTAAGGCAAAAAGTACAATAAAATTAAGCGTAACTGCCGACCCTGTTATTAATTCTGCAGCTGGCAAAAAGAGGAATGCCACAAACATGCTGAGCGGTACAGATAAGGCCACGAAAAAGGCATTCGTAACTCCCATAAAGAACATGAGAATTAATAAAACCAGCACAAAGCCTATCACAATAGAATTGACAAGATCATTAAATGAGGTACGCGTCTTATTGCTCTGATCGCCGGTGATTACCACGTTTAGGTTTGATGGCAAAATATCTCCTTTCATTTCTTTCACTGATGCTTTTACATCATCAGATGTTTTGATCAGATTTTCACCGGCTCTTTTGACAATGTTCAATGTAACTACATTCTTACCATTTAACCTGGCATAACTTTCACTTTGCCTCACCGTATCTTTTACCTGGGCAATGTCAGTCAGATAAATTGGCGAACCCTTGCTATTCCTGACAATTATTTTTTCAATATCGTATTTATTTTTAAACTCACCTTTTATTTGTAAAGTGCGTTTCATATTTCCAACTTCCAACAGACCACCGGAAATATTCAAATTTTCTCTCTGCACAGCGCCGGCAATATCATCGAAAGTGACGCCCGCACTTTGCATTTTAAAATTATCTACATTTATCTGGAATTCTCTCTCTGGCGCACCCACAATATCTACACGCGTTATTTCCGACAATTCTTCCAACTTATCCTTTGCATCGTCTGCAAATTTTTTAAGGCTAAGCATATCATAGTCACCACTAAGGTTTACAAACATGATAGGAAGTTCGCTAAGGCTTATTTCCAATACGTTTGGCTCCTGGGTAAGATCTGTAGGTAAATCTTTCTTTGCTTTGTCCACCGCATCTTTCACCTTTTGCAGTGCCTCCTCTGTTTTCACTGTCGTTTCAAATTCCACAGTGATGGCGGAAAAATCCTGTAATGATGTACTTTTTATGGACTTTATTTTAGCACCGGTGATTCCTTTGATTTGTTTTTCTATGGGCCTGGTAATCAGGTTTTCGATATCCATCGGGGAATTTCCTACATTAATAGTTTGTACAAAAATGGTAGGAATTACCACATCAGGAAACTGTTCTTTAGGAAGCGTCACAAATTCAAAAACGCCAATTGCTGATACAAATAAGATCAATAAATAAATGGACGTCTTATTTTTTATAGACCAGGAAGTAGGTCCGAATTGTTTATAATTTTTGCCTAATTTTTCTAATGCACTCATATATATAATTGTTATGCCTTTTTTATTTCGGTTGAATTTACCCTTGTCTATTGACTGCTGGTTTCAATCAACTCACCGTCAAACACACCCTGGTAACCATCAGTAATCAATTGATCACCTTCTTTTAATCCTTGTTTTACTTCTATTTTATCACCATATAATTGTCCTACAGAAATGGTTCTTTTTCTTGCAATCATCTCATTTCCTTCTTTAACGGCTACTAATACATATTTTCCATTTTCATCGGTTTGTAAAGTATTCAATGGAATGGCCAATGAGTTGGGTGCTGTATAGTCTAACAATTTGATAACAGCAATCTGGTTAGGCCGGAGATCCATACCTGCAGGCACTTTCGCTTCTGCAGTTACACCACGTGTAGTGGCGCCTACCGATTGGCTAATAAATGAAATGGTTGTATTAAATGTCTTATTTAAGTCAGGAATTTCAACCACCACCGGTGTGCCTGTATGAATTTTGCTTGCATTACTTTCAGGAACAGTTACGCTGATTTTAAGTGCACTATTACTCACTATTTTTATGTAACCGCCTGCAGCAGGATTACCACTAAATGTTTCGCCAACATGCGCAGTTACCTCATCAACAGTGCCGGAAACATTGCTGTAAACATTGGCTTGATTTGCCTGCGTTTGTGCAGCATTTACATTGGCTTGTATTGATCTCAATTGACCCTGTAACGCCTCCACATTTGTCCTTGCCTGTAATAACTGCACTTCAGTTCCGATTCCCTGGTCCCATAAATTCTTTTGCCTGCTATACACAGATTTTGCTAAATCAAGTTGTGCCTTTACACTTGCCATTTGCGTGCGGATTGCAACAACATTTTCAGTCCCAACTGAATTGTCCAGCTTTAATATTATTTGGCCCTTCCTGATATTATCTCCTTCTTTTACATAAATGGCTTTGATCTGTCCTGGCTGTCCGGCCGGGGTGATGTAAGAAATATTTTTGGAATTTACGGAACCTTGCAGATCCAGGTAATGTTTAAAATCACCTTTAGTAATGGCCGTGATAGCAACCAATTTAGCTTTTTGTTTTACGCCGGCGGAAGTATCTAATTTTGCGATTTCAGCTTCTAAAGAAGTCATTTTTGTTTTTAATTTCTCCAACTCCACTTTTTTATCTGTAAGCGCCGCATCTCTTTCTTTTTTTCCATTGCCACATGCCGTTGCCATTGTGATCAGGATAATGGTTAATAATGCTTTGATCGAACTTTTCATTTGTTTGTTGTTATGTAGTAATAATAATTTGTTTGTTTATAATGTACCTGCTGCACTTAAGAAATTAATTTTTGCAATGATGGCATCATACAGCGAACTGTAATAATTATTTTGTGCTGTAACCAAATCAGCCTGTGCGGTTGAAATTTCCTGGTTACTTCCAAGCCCTTGTTCATATTTTAATTTGGTAGAATTGTAAACCTGTTGTGCCAGGTCTATATTTCTTTTTTGCGCATCCATTGTAGATAATGCAGTCGTCATTTGAATCCTGGATTGAGACACGTCATTATCAATAGATAATTTGAGTTGCTCCATATTGTTTTCGAGCTTTTTAAGATCAATGGTTGCCTGTGCTTTTTTTGCATTTTTAGCCCCGCCATCAAAAAGAGAAACACTCACTCTTAAAGCAATGAACGAAGAGGAGAAATAAGGTCCTTTGAAGAAATTATCAAAAGTTTGCCATTGTCCATTCTCTCCATAATTGGCTCCGAGCGAAACAGTAGGAAGCTTGCTCAACTGGTATCTTTTTATATTATATTTCCCTAAATCCATCAAAGTCTTCAACTGCTGTACTTCTTTTCTATCGCCATAAGTATATTCTGCTGAAAGAATGCCTGATTTTAATTCCTCATCTGATAATGTATCTGTAAGTACAAGATTATCCTGCAATGGCATATTCATTAAGAACTTCAACCCCTCGGTACCGGCCTCAATCTGATTTTGCGATTTTAGTTTTTGGGTTTGCAGGTTGATCAATTGTACTTGTACTTTGTCAACGTCTAATTTTTCTGCAAAGCCATTTTTAAAAATTTCTTTTGTATCGTGCAATAATTTTTCATAACGGTCAATATTGGCATCCAATGATCCGATCTGGCGTTTGCCAACTACCAGTTGATAATAAATTTTGTATACGTTGGCTTTTATTTGTTCCCTGGTTACATCGGCAGCAAGTACTTTATTTTTGATAGCTGCAGCCCTGGCCTGAAGACCCACAAATACCTGCCCGTCAAATAGCAACTGATTCAAACTTACAGAGGCGTTTCCTGCATATTTGGCACCAAAGCCAATGTTCAATAAGCCTATATCTGTTGGCGATTTAATCGGGTTTCCATTACCATCTTTTACATTATTCTTTATAAGTACACCGTAAGTAGACAAGGAGATAAAATCAGGTATACTTTGGACAGCAACATTCGGATTGTAGGTGGCGCTTCCATTTGCAGTGATCTGGGGCAATGCTGATGCGGTTATTTCTTTATTTTGCTGGCGCTGTGCCTGTATATCTAACAAAGCATTCCTTACCTGCACAGAATTCTTCAATGCATAATTTACCGCGTCTGACGCGCTGAAGGAATGAAATTCGGCTTCAGCTTTTTGTTGCGCTTTCGCTGTAAATACACATGCACATAATGTAAGGGTAATAAAGGCCAACCCTATTCTTTTTATATTCATTGGTTGTGGGTTTTATCTCTTTTCTTTTGATATTTTGTAATTAATTTATAGCCCTTTAATGTTACCATACCATAGAGATTATATTCTATAAGCTCCTGGTGAAGTGATAATAACGGGAATTGGTCACGCGGATATATTTCTTCATTGAAAGGGAGCATCATTGTTTCCAGGCGAAACTTTGTAATAAGATCTTCATTTAAATTTTCCCGGTATAATTCTTCAGCTTTGCCACGGATAATATTGTCCTTTACTATTCCAAAAATGAAATTGTATTTAAAATCGAGGAATTTTTTATAGGTTGACGGATTTCCACGCTCAATATCAAAAACAAAAGATGGATTCATGTTCATGAATAATTTCTCCATTGTCTCCATCGTAAGAAACACTTCATGCACTGCATTTTCTGCATCTGTTGAACCTGCTGTGCAGTTAATTTTATTAAGCGCCAGCATATCTACAATTACTTCATCTACCAATTGATTCTTATCGGCAAAGGACTGGTAAATTGTTTTTTTTGAGACGCCAAGCTGGGATGCTATTTCATCCATTGTCACAGATTTTACTCCATAACGCCGGAAAAGCTCATCTGCTTTTTGTTTAATTCTGTCATTCATTTCCATCGGGCGGCAAAACTAAGGAAACTATTTTAGTTACCAAAGTTTATTATTAAAATTTACTATTTTAAACACCTGTTTAACAATTGCAAAAAACCCTGTAATTGGCTTCATCCTCAAAGAATGATGAAAAGGTTAGATTGGGTATTTACTTTGTGCAGCATTTATTAAAAGTGATCCCGGGAATGTGTTGTCAGAAAATAGGAAAGGAACTACACTTCTTATCAGGAAAACTAGTGGGTATTGTATATTTGTGCTTAATTTTCCTAAAAATCCATTATGCGGTACCAGAAAGCCATACAGTATTTTTTACAGGGTTTATTAATACTAGGCCCGGTATCTATTACAATTTATTTCATCTACATTGTCTTTGAAAAAATTGATAATATTCTTAGGCCACTAATTAATATTCCGGGCTTAGGATTTTTAATCATCATCACATTTATTATACTTACCGGGTATATAAGTTCCTTTTTTGTGATGGGAAGACTATTGGCTTTCTTCGATAAGCTTTTGGAGAAAACACCAGGAATCAAATTATTATACTCATTCCTTAGAGATTTTTTTGAAGCATTCGCCGGAAATAAAAAAAAGTTTACACAAAATGTCCTGGCTAACGTAGATTATAACGATGTTTGGCGTGTAGGATTTATTACACAGGAAGATATGAGTAATTTTGGTATGCAGGATTATGTAGCGGTATACCTTCCCATGGCGTACTCTGTAGCAGGAAATGTGTATATTATATCAAAGGAAAAAATACGTCCTTTACATAATATTAGTTCTACGGATGCAATGAAATTTGCTGTTAGTGGAGGTGTTACCCAAAATATTTCCGATGAAACTATTGAACCTTTTGTAGAAATGCTAGAACCCGATAATAAATAATACCATTTTGAAAAAAATTATCTTACTGCTGCTTTTGATGGCGACCTCATTACAATGTTTCTGTTGGGGATTTTATGCCCATAAAAAAATTAATAATTATGCTGTTTTTTTGCTACCGCCCCAGATGCTGGTTTTTTATAAGCCCAATATTGGATTTATAACTGAGCATGCAACCGACCCTGACAAAAGAAGATATGCCGTAGCTGCAGAGGGGGCCAGACATTTTATAGATATCGATAATTATGGTCAATATCCTTACAGTGAATTACCACGTGATTATAAAAAAGCAGTCGCGAAATTCGGAATGGATACTATACAGGCAAATGGAATTGTGCCATGGCATGTACAGGTTATGTTACAAAGGTTGACAGCCGCCTTTAAAGAAAAAAACTTTTCAGGTATTTTAAAAAACAGTGCTGAATTGGGACACTATATAGCCGATGCACATGTTCCGTTGCATGCCAGCAATAATCACAATGGTGAACTTACAGACCAGAAAGGCATTCATGGTTTTTGGGAAAGCAGGGTCCCGGAATTACTGGCTGATAAAAATTTTGATTTCTTTATCGGCAAGGCCGAATACATAAAAAATCCCGGTGAATTTATATGGGCCAGGGTATTAGAAAGTGCACTGGCAGCGGATTCTGTTCTAAAGTTTGAAAAAGAATTGTCCTTGAAATATCCCGGTGAAAGCAAATATTCTTTTGAACCAAGAAACAATGTAATTATCAAACAATATTCTTCGGGCTATACGATTGCTTATGATAAAATGTTGAATGGAATGGTAGAACGTCGTATGAGACAATCTATTTTTGCCATTGCATCATTCTGGTACACCGCGTGGGTAAACGCAGGACAACCTGATTTGAAAGAACTATCCAACAAGAAATTTTCAGAAAGCGAACTAAAAGAATTTGACGATCTTAATGACACCTGGAAATCAAATGGTAAAATAAAAGGCCGTGATCATGAGGATTAGATAAAACTATGAAAAACTACAGTTTCTTCTAATCAAAATAGAATTTACATAAAAAATAAAAGAATATAATCCTTAACCTGAATAGGTTTGGGCTAAAATAACAACATTTAAAAATGGTTTATAATTTTAATGCAGGTCCTTCCATACTTCCACCTACTGTATTGGAAGAGGCATCCCGCGCAATTATTAATTTCAATAAGAGCGGTCTTTCCATCCTGGAAATCGGACACCGCACGCCACT
>JBDTEF010000142.1:0-21385 GCA_039922615.1 Ginsengibacter sp. | reverse complement strand
AACGCCCTGTCGTAGTAGAAACTGAACAAGGTGACAGCATCGCCATTCGTCACATGATGTATATTTCTTTAAGCTATGATCACCGGATAATTGACGGCGCTTTAGGTTCTACTTTCTTAAATGCCGTCGCGAAAGAATTGGAAAATTTTGATAATAAGAGGAGTTGGTAATTGTTTTCACGCAAAGACGCGAAGGAACAAAGACGCAAAGATAACTATAGAATGCAGTCCTGTTGAAGTTAATAATTTTTCTGTTTTACCGTAATGCGTTTTGATTTCAAAACTTTGGAACATAACATTCTGAATTTTTAGAAATAAGGACTGGCTTTAAGACTTACAAGCGCGCTGGCCCGGACAAACGCGCGGAGCGATCGGGTTGTCCTTGATTTTTTTGTTTCTTTTTTGATCAAGCAAAAAAGGAAAGGCAAAAAAGTTTCTTACATTTCTAAAAGGAAATATGGCATAAGTATTTCTGGAATTTTATACCAATGTGACTTTGACAAATAAGATAAAGAAAAGTTAGAATAAATTACTTCGCAATCTCCATTTTCACTTTCTTATTCTTAATCTTCTCATTCTTAATCAAATGTAGCACTGTATTCATCTTCACCTTTCTGATCGCTACAAAAGAGAAAAAATCTTTCACCTCTATTAACCCGATATCTTCTTTTTTCAGATCCCCTTTATTGGTTAGAAAACCTACAATATCTACTTTATTGACTTTATCTTTTTTACCTGCGGAAATAAATAGGGTCGACCATTTTGGTTTCTCAGGTATTTCCAGCTTTTCAGGTAAATTTATTATTGTTACCTCATCAGTAAGATACCTTGGCAGTTCTTCATCAGGACCAATAATGAGGATAGCGGTTCCACTTGCGTCCATGCGGGCCGTACGGCCATTGCGATGTATGAATGCATCTTCCGTCATAGGTAAATGATAATGTACAATGTAACGGATATTTGGAATGTCAAGGCCGCGTGATGCAAGATCTGTTGTCACCAAGACGTTTGTAGTTCCATTTCTGAATTTACAAAGTGCCGCATCACGTTCCTGTTGCTCCATGCCACCATGATAAAATTCATTGTTGATACCTTTTTCTGACAATAAATTGCTTGTTCTTTCTACCGCTTCCCTGTGGTTGCAAAACACAATTGTAGAGCGGTTTCCAAGATAGCAAATCAGCTCAAACAGCGTCCTCGATTTATCTTTGTCCTCCGATTCAATCATTTGATAGGCCAGGGCTTTTTCTTCCTCATCAGTTAGAAAATTTATTTTAGCAGGATTTTTCAGGCCGATAAAATCAGGAATCTCCACCGCTTCAGTTGCCGAAGTAAGGATTTTTTTATTTACATTTTTTAAGGAATGAATGATAAAATTAATTTCTTCCAAAAAGCCCAATTCCAGCGATTTGTCAAATTCATCCATGATCAAAGTAGTAATAGAATCCACCGTAATATTTCCTCTCTTGATGTGGTCACACAATCTTCCCGGCGTGCCTACGATCACGGCTGGTGGCTGTATCAGGTTATTTTCTTCTGTCTCTCTTTTATGTCCGCCATAGCAGGCAGTTATCTTATTTCCGGTGCCCATTTTTTTGAAAACCTGTTCTATCTGTATCGCTAATTCGCGTGACGGAACTACTATGAGGGCCTGCGTTTGCTTATTATCTTCTTCAATTTTGTCCAGTAAGGGTAGTAAAAAAGCAAGCGTTTTTCCTGACCCGGTCGCAGAAAGTAAAATAACATCTTCATTGGTGTTGTTGGCTTCTATTGATGCCAGCTGCATTTCATTCAATGCATCAATTCGAAGATTGGTCAATATGCTGTCTGTCGTGTAATCTTTTTTGCTCATGGGTGCAAATGTACTTGATCAGTAATGCAGTAATAACAATTACTTCACAAGATTTTGTGATTTTTGATGAACAAGATTTGGGCGTGCCTCTTTGGCTCTGCCCCGAAAGGCTGTTCGGGAGTCGGGCTATCCGTTTCTATCTTTTTCTTTTCGGGCTTCAAAGAAAAAGGATAGTCACTTCTATCCCTCACGCTGGCCAAAGGTTTCATGTTGTTTTCGCAAACTCTTAGATGGTTAGTTTAGTTTTTAATAGGAATCTAAGGACAACTTTCAATATATTATATGTCACAACTTTTGGAAAGTGGGTATCTTTTTTTTTGCTTACCAGGACGGAATAATAATTTCTAAAAGTCCTTACTTTTGCTGCCATTTATGAAAGGTCGACATAGATTTTATACAATATTCACGCTTGGTTTGCTCTCTGCCATTGGGGCTTTTTCTATCGATATGTATTTGCCGGGATTTCCTGCAATTGCAAATGATTTACATACGACTGTCGCTCATATCACACTTTCTATTACCAGTTTTTTTATTGGTATTTCTTTAGGACAATTACTCTATGGCCCTATGCTTGATAAATTTGGTCGTAAAAAACCATTATATATTGGCTTAGCTATTTATTTATTTGCCTCTATTGCCTGTGCACATGCCGCCACAGCAGATATTTTGATAGGCCTTCGGTTTTTACAAGCTTTGGGTGCCTGTGCAGGAATGGTTGCAGCAAGGGCCCTGGTAAGAGATCTATTTCCTGTAAAAGAAAATGCAAAAGTGTTTTCTTTACTTGTGTTGGTCCTGGCTATTTCGCCCATCATAGCGCCAACATTGGGTGGTTATATGACTGCGGCATTTGGGTGGCAGTCTATATTTTATATTCTGGCCTCTCTTTCCTTCGTTACTTTGGTTTTAGTCTATTTTAAATTACCAGTAGGGCGTGCACCACAACCTTCAATTTCTTTGATGCCCAGACCTATTATTTCCTCATTTCGGGAAGTGGCGCAACACCCTCAATTTTTTACTTATGCCTTTGCGGGAGGCATCGCATCATCAGGTTTATACGCCTACATCGCAGGTTCTCCATTTGTATTCATGGAATTATATGGAGTTAGTGAAAAGCAGTATGGGTGGATATTTGCCGTCATCGCACTGGGTTTAATTATTGCAAGCCAGGTAAATTCTATTTTATTAAAAAAATATACAAGTGAACAGATTATCAGGGTTACGCTTTTTTGTCAATGTCTTGCAGGCATGGCTTTGGTGATGGGCACCTGGTTTCATTTGTTAGGACTTTATTCAACTATTTTTCTAATCTGGATTTTCCTAAGTACACAGGGTTTTGCTTTTCCGAATTCATCTGCTCTTTGCCTGGCTCCCTTTAGCAGAAATGCGGGTACAGCATCCGCATTAATGGGCGCAGTACAATTAGGGTTTGGCGCTATTGCTACTGCACTTGTAAGTCTGCTGAATAATGATACTGCCATGCCAATGGCTGCTGTAATGTGCACCTGTGCTGTACTTAGTTTTATTATTTTAATAGTTGGCCGAAGAACAATTAACAAGCAGGCAGCAATTCTACGTTCGGAAATAGTGTAAAAAAAAGAAAAAAAGAAAAGCAATATGCTGGTTAATTTCAATAGTTCTTTTGAAATTCTTTGCATCTTTGCCCCTTGCGAATATGCGTGAAAACTCCTTTCATAATGTTCAATCAATAATAGAATCAGATCTTTATTCCCTGCGCATAGTCAAAAATATTACCAGGGTCAAATTGTAATTTTACTTTTTGTAGCCTTGAATAATTTTCTCCGTAATAGGCATTTTTATAATCCTTGAAAAGTATGTCCGGATAATTTCGATATTGACTTTTGATACCGTTGTCATACAATAATTGTTGTACTTCTTCGAAAGTTTTTAGCAATGTATCCATCCTGGAATCACCCTCCCAATAAGTTTGTAGCTCTGATAAATAGTTTTGGTCCCTGTGCGCATAAGAAGATTGAGATGCTAAACCATTATCGTTTATCATTCCACCCAACGTATTTATTTGATAGATCATTCCCGGAGTCTGTGTCACTTTTTCCAATACTGCAGGAATGCAATTCCTTATATCCTCAAAATTTTTGTAGAATCCGGCAGATGCATTCTTAAAATTTAAAGGATTGGGTCTTCCGTAAAATACTTTTAAAGCTTTGGCCAAAGGAGTTTTTATTCCACTCGAAGTGGTATCCACAATGGCAGATAGATCGTCGATAAAAGTTGAAAGATCATTAACTCCATCATCGTAATTGGTTAATAAAATATACACTGATTTGCCATTCAACACAAATGCTGAAAAGCATGATGGCGGTAGTTTTGCAGTGATTGAAAACCATTTTTCCATCACCTCCTTTGCCCTTTCTATAGCTACATTTTTTATTTTGAAGCGATAGCTTTGAAAAAAAGAAGGTGCATCTTTTACCTTAAATTTCATGTTGGTAATCACGCCAAAATTTCCGTTGCCTCCGCCTTTGCAAGCCCATAATAATTCCTTTTGATCAACTGACTTTACAATATTTCCTTTGCCATCTACCATCGTCAATTCTATGAGACTATCACATGTTAATCCATATTTCCTGGAAAAAAACCCATAGCCACCTCCCAGCGTCAAACCGCCAATACCAACACCGCCACAGGATCCTGCCGGAAGTATTTTGTTTTTTGGAAGTGTTGCATCATATAATTCTGAAAGCTTACAACCTGGCCCCACACTAATCGTTTCCTCATCATCCCAGGATACCTTATTCATTCCGGATAAATTGATCACCAGGCCATCATTATTACAAGAGAAGCCTTCAAAAGAATGACCGCCACTTTTGATACTGACGGGCCATTTGTTTTCAATGGCATACTTCACGGCCTGGGATACTTCTTCGGTTGTATTGCATTGCGCAATAGCCGCAGGAAATTGCTGAATTCTTTTGTTATAGCCTCTTCTTAAAATTTCATATTCAGCATCGCCTTTTTTATAAAGTATAAATGTAGGTGCAATTGTCTGCTGTATTGTATTTGGTAGGATCGAATCCGTTTTTAAAGCTTCTCTTTTTAAATCCGTTTTTAAAACTTTTTTATCGCTATTTACGCCGCAGCCTGCTAAGTAAAGAGCTGCACCACTCATCAAAGAAAGCTGAATAAATTTTTTTCGTTCTATTTTTTTCATAGGAGGTTCAGTAAATTAAATGATTTCCATCAATCCCAATCTACTAAGAAACTTTTTTTAATTCAATTTTCTCAATTTGCTTCATATGCCTGATCATGTGATTGATAAAAAATCGAAAAGTATCTCCCAATTTCAATTTTATCAAAGTTGAAATTGAAATACTAATTTTTACTTTATTTAAACTCACATTTCTTGATTTGTTGAGCAAGTCTAATAGTTTAATTTGTTGATTTAGAAATTCATCAATAACTCCTTTTGTAAGATTTGAATTCAGTGGGTTCTTATCCTTAAAAGTTTTCATTTTTTTAAGTTTCTCTTTAGGTAACATGCTATTAGCAAAATAGTTACCTAAAAAGCCACTTCTAAACTCCACTTCTTTGGTAGTATGGGAATTTTTTATTTTTTCTTCGATTTCCGGTAGGTAAAAATTACCATATAGGTTCAAATGTTCTACACATTCTAAAATATTCCAGGATACTGGATTTTCTCTCCAGGTTAATTCCGATAGGTCATAGTTTTTGAGTTTTTCTGCCTGGTTCATGATCTGCCGGGTCTGCTCAATAAGTGTTTGCGTTAATTCTTCTGTTTGCATGGTTTTTAAATTTAATGCAAAATTCCTGCAAACATTTTTTATAAATCTTGATTAAAGTCAAGACTTTTTTAACCGGGACAATGTCTCGGCACTCATTCGTAAATAATTGGCAATATACCTGTTCGGAATTTCCTGGAATAATTGTGGGCTTCTCTTCAGAACCCTTTGATATCTTGCTTTTGGTGAACTTGTCAAAATGTCAACCTCGCGTTCCATCTGCTGTAGAACCAAATCTTCCAGGATTTTTGTCCATAGAATCCTGTTATTTTCTGATTCTAAAAAATGATCAATTTGTGGTTTGGTTATCACTTTTACTACCGTCTTTTTTATAGCCTGGATGAAAAAATCGGAAGGCTTGTTGGTTAGAAAGGAATCTATCGAAGCAATGAGATTATCTTTATAACCAAACCTTATAATTTGTTCCTCATAGTCGTCTAAAACAAATACACGCAAACTTCCACTTTCAATAAAATAGGCGTTGGTATCTATGCTGCCTTTTACTTTTAAAAATTCATTTCTTTCCAGTGTAATTGTCTTTTCAGAAAGCGAAAAAATTTCTTTCATAGTTCATACCTGATTCATATCTCATAATTATTTTTCTGTTCTTGTAAAATTCAAATCCTGGAAGTCAAAACTGAAATCAGTCAACGGGGATATAGGTTCCATCGTAATGGTTGATGGTTTACCAGCATAATTGAATCCAAATAAAACAAATGCATCAGCATCCATTGAACGGTCATCCCAACGGACAATAAATGTATTGCCTTTGTAATATTCTATGTTTCCAAAAAGGCGGGGAGAGTTTACAGAATTGAAAAATAGTTTATCATTTTTCAATGAAATAACCACATCGCCAAACCACGGATCGTTATAGGTTCCGGTGAAACTTTTTAGATCTGGTTTCAAAGCACTGCTTTTCTGATTATCTGCTACTTCCTGTTTGATCTTATCTGTAATTTTTTTTGCGTTTGCTTCATTGGCAACAACTCTGTCATGGTATTCTTTTAACCTGTCTTGGCCTTTTATACCAAAATAACCATCTTTTATAGAATTGGTTATTGTTCTGAAAGCCGCTCCTGACTGTTGGTTGGTCAATACGATTATTCCTAAATTCAGTTCCGGAATCAGGGTAACCTGTGTTACAATTCCTGCAAGGCCGCCTGTATGTGTTGGTACTTTGTAACCCATTTCATCGCTTAGGAACCAGCCCAACCCATAACTTGAAAAATGAGTATTGTAGGGTGTTTTTCCGCGCACAGGAATAATGGTGTGCGGTGTCCACATATCTTCATGAACTGCTTCACTGAATAATTGATTTTTTAATCCCTCACCGTACTTGCCATTATTCATTTGCATGATCGCCCACTTACTCATGTCGTGAATACTACTATAGATGCCACCTGCAGCATTGGCGGTTTCGCTCCAGTCTATCCTGATTGGCGTCACTTTACCATTTACAGGTGCATGCGGATCTATCACATTGCTTTTATCTTTTACCCTGGATAATGAGGCAGCACTTTCTGTCATACCCAGTGGTTTCATAATTCTTTGTTCAATAAAATCTTCCCATGTAAGTCCACTAACCTTAGCGACCACTTCACCAGCTACGAGAAACAAAAGATTATCATAATCATATTTGGTTCGAAAATCAGAAACGGGTTTTAAATACCTTAGGTTATGAATGATGTCCTTTTTAGTAAATGAACTGCTATCAGGCCATATCATTAAATCGCCGGCACCCAGTCCCAATCCACTACGATGTGTGATGAGGTCCTCAATAGTAAAATTTTGCGTTACGTATGGATTGTATAATTGAAATCCATCAATGTAATCTGTCACTCTATCCGTCCATTTCAATTTTCCTTCATCGATCAGCATTCCCAAAGCAGCTGTTGTAAAGGCTTTGCTATTAGAGGCGATTCCAAACAAAGTATGCTCATCTACTTTTTTACCTGTGTTCAAAGAACGTAATCCGTAACCTTTCTCATGAATTATTTTTCCGTCCTTCACAATTGCCACTGCAATTCCGGGCACATCATAAGCGGTCAATGTTTTTTCCACTAATGCATCTATTTGTGATGATGTGAGTGGTTGAGTAAATCCGGTTGCAACCAAAACACAAAAAATAAATAGGAGGAAAGGAACTTTAAATTTTGTCATTGTATTTTATATTGTATGAAAAAGTTTTGTGTAAGTTAATTAAAACAAAAACCACTTTTTAAAAAAGTGGTTTTATAAAAATACAAAAAAGGTTTATTATTATTTTGAACTTTTCTTGTCCTTTGTTTTTGTAGAAGATGATTTTTTAGATCCTGGTTTAGCAATAGATTTCTCTTTAGTGCCTGATTTTTTTGATGATTTCTTTGAATCTGTTTTTTCTTTTGAATTTGCTTTTTTGGAGGAAGATTTATTGTCGCCGGTTTTTTTAGCCGTTGATTTCTTTAGATCTGATTTCTTTGAACCTGATTTTTTGGCAAGCTTTTTTGAATCTGATTTTTTTGAATCCTTCTTAGATTTCGATTTGGTATTATCCTCTTTCCCGGATTTTGAAGAAGAAACTTTTTTATCCTTTTTCTTCATGTCGTCTTTTTTCTTTAAATCATCTTTTTTGGATGCTGATTTTTTTGAAGCTCCTTTTTTAGCATCGGAAGATTTCGATTTTTTTGAAACTTTGTCACCTTCTTTTCTTGCTTCGGATAATCCGATGGCGATTGCCTGCTTCGGATTTTTAACTTTTTTTCCGCTTCCGCCGTTTTTCAGTTTTCCTTCATGCATTTCATGCATTTTTTCTTCTACTTTTTTTTGTGATGCTTTTGAGTTCTTAGCCATGTTTATTTAATTTAGGGATTTATAGTTAGTAAGCATTAATGAAATTTTTATGCCAAAAAATTTTTGTTTTAATCCTGAATTATGCTTTGTTTTTAAGTGATTAATACCTATATATCAAAGAAACTTTTATTGGAAAATTTTCAATTCAACCACGGGTTATATGTCTTGGCTTTTCAAAATACTATATAAAAAGAAATACCATAGCCTCCTGTGTGTACTGCTAAATATTTAGCCAATCCTCGAGTTTTTTATTTCAATCTTTGTAAATGTCCGGTAAACGAAATAGGATCTCTAAAAGTGCTGGTAACATTCAGAGAGCCAGTGCCATTATCAAATAGAACAAAATATAATTGTTGAATGTCACGCCGGTCATGTGGTACAATTGTCAATTGCTTTTGGTTGTTTTTGCCATCAACAAGTTTGTAAGAAAAATCAGTGGAAGTGAATTGAATTCCTGTCTCAGATGGATTCATTGGAGCCTGTGTAGAATTTCCAAAGAAGGGTAGGTAACATATTAATGAATCCTTGTTCACTGTTAAACTGTATTCTGAAGTTAAATATCTGGTTCTTCCGCGAAGCGGCGACACATTATCCGCAATAAAAGTAAATTGGTGAAGATTCAATAATTTGAAAGGTTCACCTTGCTGTAATGGAGCTATTTTTTTTGTAGATGAACAACCTACCATTACCAGGATAGGGACTACTATTAAAAGTAGTATGATTAAATAATCTTGTTTGTTTTTCATTGTAATTGTTTTAGGATTGGTCAAAATGTTACACCATAATTCAGCTTTACAATTGAAATTATTTTTTTGCTAAAAATTTATCGGAATTTATTGCTTAATCTTACTTGAGTCTACGTATTGAATTATGATCCTGGGTTTCCTGGAAGTATTTATTTTGTTTGGATTGGTAGTTACCGATCCTGCACCGTTGTCATTTTTTTTGTAGGTATTATATAAGGGCGAGCTACTTCCTAACCTCGTATCGCGGTACATTACGGTTGTATCTTTCCGGTGTTTATTTAATTTCTTTTTAAATACCAACTTCCTGGATTGTGTTTGTGGATTGTCTTTAAAAGTTACTTTTGAGTGTGCAGGTAAATAAGAAGTATCCTGTGAAAAAGCAGTGGTTACAGTAAATAGTGCAATTGCGCTTAATAATATTTTTGATTTCATGACAATGATTTTAATTACCAATAAATAAGGAAATCCTGTGCCATGTTTAAAAAAATTTAGTTAATAAACAGAATGATCAAAATATTATCATTATAAAATAATCACCCACATTTTATAATCAAAATGTAAAAAAAAATATCATTAATGAGTGCCAGAATAAGCGATATAAAAAAGGAATTGGAAAATAAATCAAGGCAGGAAATACTTGAATATTGTCTGCGACTTGGAAAATTTAAAAAAGAAAATAAAGAATTCCTGTCATTTCTATTGTTTGAAGCGGAAGATATTAACGCATATATAGAAAAAGTAAATGGAGAAACCACGAATTTTTTCGGGGAAATAAACTTATCCAATGTCTATTTTATAAAGAAAAGTATCCGAAAGATTGTCAGGAATATGAATAAGCATATCAGGTTTACGGCATCGGCGCAAACCGAAGCAGAAATATTAATTCATTTTTGCAATTGTTTCGAAAGAAATTCTTTACATCAGAAAAAAAGCCGGCAATTGGAAAATATTTTTATTTCCCAGGTAAAAAAGGCGGAAGTCGCCTTGTCTTCTCTTCATCCGGATCTGCAATATGATTTACAGCAGAAAAAAGATTTTTAAAGAAAAATAGAAATGTGCATTGTTTGATTTAATTTTTCCTTTAATTTTATGCTTCACTAAATAAAAAGGAGGTATTCATGCAATCTACAGATAGAACATGGATGTCTGTTCTGACAAAAGGTTAAGCAGGCAAACCATCAAAATAATCTGAGGCACAAGCAGTGCCTGGCCACCGGAAGAAAAATCCGGTGGTTTTTTTTTGGCTCTTGGGTTACCTTTTTCCAAAATGGGTATAAAGTTATCTAACAACAAAAATTAAAAAGATGAAAAAATTATTATTCACTGCATTAGTTGCAGGTTCATTATTCGCTTGTAATTCAACAGAAACAAACGAAAATCACGCAGATTCAACAGTAAATGCTATTGAAAACAAAACTGATTCAACTCAGGCTCAAATTCAGGAGAATGCAGATTCTGCTAAAGCCCGTCTTGAAAGAGAATCTGATGCAACAAAAGCTGAAGTAAAAGACCAGGCTAAAATGGCTGATTCTACAGTGAAAGCGCATAATTAATTTAATGCAGGAAAAATTTATTTTTTTCCCATTCAATTAGACAATCAATCAGGCCCTTCCTATTTTGGAAGGGCTTTTTTTGTAATAAATTCAATCAGATTTTAATGATAACTGCATAGAATTAAATTCCTTTTCATCGTCTTGGTTTAATGAATATGCCCCTTTTAGGCTATTGTTCTATTGATGTTTTTTTTCGTTTGTAATCATCTCCTTTTATGTATAAAAATTTTCTAAAAAAAATTTTTTGGTAGGAAATAAACTGTTGTTTATAGGAAAGTCAACAGCAATAATAATATTTTTTCCAACTACAGATCTGACCGGCAAAAAAAATAAATTTTGGAATTTGGATAATGGCATATTTATGGATAGAAAAATAAAGACAACAAATGAGCAAGAAAATATAATGGTTCATTGATTATATTTACCTTTAATTACCTAAAATAAATTTATTAAAATTTTTACCCACAATTTAAAACCCAATATTATGAAATTGAAAAGAATGATTCCCGTTTTGTTATTTGCAATGTGTATTTCACTGGTTTCTCCTGTGATTGCATCTAACAACACACCCGTACCTACAGAAACACCTAAGGAGGTCCTGAAAAATAAGATTGAAACGCGTCTTTTAGAAATTAATAAGATGGATAAATCCGATTTAACGACAGCAGAGAAAAAGGATTTGAGAAAAGAAGTAAAGGATTTGAAAAAACAAGCAAGATCACAAGGTGTCTATTTATCCGTTGGTGCCATTCTTCTTATTATTTTGTTGCTGGTTCTGATCTTATAAAAGGCTGACAATATATTTTATTAAAAAACCCGCTCTATGGCGGGTTTTTTAATTGATAAGCTATATTTCTATGAGGTGTTTTTCCTTCCACTTACTACCATCACAATACCAACAATGGCAAGTATGCCACCTGCATAAGTTGGCCATCCTATCCATTTATTTTCTGTTTTACTTATCTGGATTGGCCCTGCATCAACTATATTTTTTTCTACCGGAATTGAAAATCCTTTTACCAGGATCATGATAATTCCAACCACAATTAAAATCCAACCAACTGCTTTCATATTGAATAGTTTTAGTTACTGAATTCATGAATATATATTAATTATTCGAAAGGCAGGCCATTGATGATAATTTAATTGCTAAATCTATCAACTTTCGTCATTGATTTAATAGGGAATTTTATTTCTCTTTCATTTGTTCTATAGCGTCTTTTACATTCTCAACGGGCATGGCACACGTTTTATTTTTGCACACATAAATCATTGTCTTATTCCCTGCCTGTTTATCTTCTAACAAAGAAAGAGAACTGTTTTTCCCTCCTAAAAATAGCGCATCAGGTAAGTAATGTACTTCAAATTCCTGTAATTTTTCCATTGCCGCTTCCCCTGTTATGGCAATTTCGAAAGGTGTATGAATTTGCATGAATAGTACCTGGGCCCAATTTCCAAAATATCCCGGATTTTTAATGATGGATTCTTTCATATTTTTCACCATTTGAAAAGAGGTTTGTTGCATATCCGCATTCTCAAAAAACAAACCAAGCTTCATTAAATTTTTGGCCATTTCACTGTTGGAAGAAGGAATTACATTGTCAGATGTTTCCATTTTGCGCGCAATTAATTTGCTGTGTTGGTCATCTGTGTAGAAAAACATCCCGGAGCTTTTGTCATAAAAATGGAGTTGTACGTATTCTGTGATCATCTTTGCTTTTTGTAAATATTCTTCCCGGAATGTTACCTGGTAGAGATCAATTAATGCACTAATCAAAAAAGCATAATCATCTAAAAATCCAAAAATACTTGCTTTGCCATTTTTATAATTCCTCATTATTGAGTTGTCATCATTTAAGATATCTTTTAGTAAAAAATCGATATTTTCTTGTGCTGTTTGCAAAAAGGATTCTTCTCCAAATGCTTTGTACGCATCAATGAAACCCTTTGCCATCAAGGCATTCCAGGAAGTGAGAATTTTATCATCCGTAGCCGGGCGAATTCTTTTTTCTCTTTCTTTTAAAAGTATATTATTGAGCGAACGTATTTTATGTTGATTTGCTGATTCTTCAAAATCATGTATCTCTTTGGAATGATTGCCCATATTTATATCAGGAATGTTTTTTTGCTCCTCCCAGTTTCCGTGGGAGGTAATTCCATAAAATTGACTATAAAAATCAGCATCTTCACCAAGTAATTCTCGTATCTCCTTTCCACTCCATATGTAATATTTCCCTTCTTCACCTTCACTGTCAGCATCTAAAGAAGAATAAAATCCCCCTTCCCGGGAAGTAAGTTCCCGGTTAATAAATCTCAGGGTCTCGTAAACTATTCTTTTGTATAATGGTTCCTTCGTAAGCTGATACGCATGACTGTAAAGGCTTACAAGCTGTGCATTGTCATAAAGCATTTTTTCAAAATGAGGAACATGCCATTTACTATCCGTCGCATATCTTGAAAATCCACCACCTACCTGGTCGTAGATTCCACCGAACGCCATATTTTGTAAGGTGATTTTTAGGGCATTTACAGCTTCATCATTTTTGCCGGAATAGGAATATTGTAAAAGAAATTCCCAAATGGCCGGCATGGGAAATTTTATGGATCCTTTCGTACCGCCATCTTCAAAGTCAATACTTCTTTTTAAATGATTAAAGATTTCTTCCAGGTCTTCATTCTTAATTGAATGCGGATCTTTGTTCAATTCGATCATTTCAATATTCCTGATCCCATTGGAGACTTTATCAGCCTGCTCATCTAATTTATTTGGTTCATTTTTAAATATACCTGCAAAGTATTCCAGGAATCGAATCCAGTTTTCTTTGGGAAAATAGGTGCCTGCCATAAAAGGCCTGCCATCCGGCATGGCCAGCGCATTCAATGGCCAGCCCCCATTTCCATTAATCAATTGTGCAGCATCCATATATACCTGGTCTACGTCTGGCCTTTCTTCTCTATCCACCTTTATGCATATGTAATGTTCATTCATCACCTTAGCTACTTCGGGATCTTCAAAACTTTCATGCTCCATCACATGGCACCAATGGCAGGCTGCATAGCCTACACTTATGAGTAACATTTTATTTTCTTGCTTCGCTCTTTCCAATGTTTTATCATTCCAGGCATTCCAGTTTACAGGGTTATGTGCATGCTGAAGCAGGTAGGGTGAAGTTTCGTTTATAAGGTGGTTGGGCATTTTATATTTTTTAATTTTCAGGATTTTTTAAAATTACACTATTTAAAAGAGGAGCTGGAATAAGCAGAGATCAGGAATTAATTATGGAACTAATAAGAGATAACGAAATAGTATACATGGAAGATTCTTTTTATAATTTATTAGGATTATGGATTTTCATTTTAGGTAATTGTAAGGCATCTAGAAATTGTTGAAAAATGAATTGTACTAATAAAAAATTGAAAAAGTATAATGATTACTTATTGATGAATGTTTTTGGTTTGCAATTCAATCACCTTTTGACAAATTATCCCAGCGACAAAATATTTTGCATTGATATGGTACAGCAGGCATCAGGAAATAATTTGTACGATTTATTGACAAAATTAAAAATGGTTGAGTTCAATTTGATAGATTAACTGAAGGCTTACGATAGGACACAGACTAAAGTAGGTATTTCCTTTTCACCCCTTCAAAAGAGTCCTCTTACGCAACCACAGCCAGTAAGTTTATGGAAGTGGGTCCGAAATTCCAAAAGGAGAGATGCGAAATTTAAAATTCCTTTGCAGCCAACTAATACTATTTCACAAATTAGCCAACCAGCAAACACCAAAAATTTACTTTAATCAGGGGATAAAAAATGATATGTTTTTGTTTGTATTCATTTATAAATTAATGTAACTTTAGAAACCATTTTTAATTCATCTGCCCTATGGGGTAATAGTTAATCAAAATTTTTAAAAACATGTAACATGAAAAATTATCTCTCTTTTCGAAAAGTTGTCAGCGCATTTCACACTCAATCATTTCTTGCCCTCTCTACAGCATGTATTTTGCTGGGCAGTTGTTCAGAAAAAAGTCTTTTTGTTTCCAACTTCAGTGCCAATACACAGAATCAGCCGCCGGCTCACGTACAAAAAGTGAGTACGCTTGATGTTATTACTCCCGGCACAGTAATTATTGCACCTTCGCCGGTTTCTGTTTCGGGTAATTGGGCGAAAACCATAAGAACAGGTACGAATAGTCCTAATGCCGGGTTTAATTGTAACAATCTAAAAATGATAGGCGAAGGTCAATTCCGCTTTTCAGCTGCTCTTTTTATCTCAGGAAATTCAGGGCTCGTTACTATTGATTTTCTACCAGACCTTCCGTCAGGATTAAGCTTTCTGCATATTGACTTTATGCAAAATAACGGGTTACGATTGCAGGATAGCCAGATCATTCCCGGTATGCGATTTCCAAAAGACAGTATATTCATTGCACAGGTAACGCTGAAGATTACCAGCACCGAGGGCACGGCGCATATCGCTTTAGGGGGTGTAGGTACAGCTGGTACTTTTGACTATAATTTGAATGAAACAGAACTCAGACTAGCAAAAAGATTTTCAAAAACTGAATTGTTTATTGGCTATCCATGGACTGGTTCATTCTTTGCCACCAATATCGTTACGTCGCAGGTAAAATAAAATCAGCCCCTGATTATGATAGAATGGAAGACAAATAATCTATTAATCGGTATACAATGATTGTACGCTTGTTGTAAATAAGGATAATAATTTATTGGTTTTTGCGTTTTTATTTCAATGAATAAATGGAAATTTTATCCCAAAAACTTTTTGAACTATTTGTTGTTTAATTGACTGATCCAGGAAAGTGACATGAATATTCAGGAAAGAATTTGATTTTCCAGGCCCATTTTTTTATGAAAACTTGATAGAGGGCAAAATATTGTTACTTTACATACGCGTAGATTTACTGATAACCCCAAGAATAATAATGAATTTCCCGCTAAAAGTGTCGCTTATTTTCAGTACTTCACTAATTGACCAAAATTTGGAGATTGAGGAAAGATTAATAGAAACTGAGGTTACTATTTCATCAAAAATAATCGTGAAAGATTATCAACTGAACATTTCTTTTCCACTTAATTATTTAAAGAAGGCTAGATGGCTGTAAAACAATATCCAAAAATTTATCTCTACCAACGAATTGTCCAGGCAAAACTTTTCATTGACAAAAATTATGCTGATAAAATTGATGTAGAAAATATATCAGGCGAAGCTTATTTTTCTAAGTTTCATTTTACACGTCTGTTCAAAAAAATTTATGGTAAAACGCCGTATCAATATTTAACCTCGGTAAGAATTGATAATGCGATATTATTATTTAAAAAAGAAAAATCTATATCTGATGTTTGCTTTTTAGTAGGTTTTGAGAGTTTGACTTCTTTTACTGGATTATTCAAAAAATACGTCGGAGTTTCACCTTCTGTTTTTCTAAAAAGTGAACAAAACAGGAAGCAACAAATAATGAATAACCCATTACAATATGTTTCCGGCTGTTTTGCCCGCCAATTTGGCTGGACAAAAAATAGCAATTTTGAAGAAGTTAAATAGTAATTATTGCGGCACCTTTGACCCATTATTTAAAATCTCAAAAAATAAGAAATGATTAGAAAACTAACGTTCAGCACAGTTTATGTATTAAACCAGGAAAGAGCTTACGATTTTTATGTAAACAAACTTGGTTTTAAAGTTCACACTGACGCACCACTTGGAAATAACAACAGGTGGCTAACTGTAACACCACCGGACCAACCCGAAATAGAAATTTCATTGCTACTTGTCGCCGAAGGTCAAATGTTTACCAAAGAATCCGTCAAAACAGTAACTGAATTGATACAAAAAGGAACATTTGGATTCGGAGGTTTTGAGTGTAATGACATATATGCTACGTATGAAGAATTAAAAAGTAAAGGCGTTGAGTTTGCCCAACCTCCAAAAGAAGAATTATATGGAGTTGCAGCTGTTTTTAAAGATGACTCGGGGAATTGGTTTTCATTAAGCCAAAAACAATAATTTTAAATGATTCCATTGGATAAATAATCGTCCTAAGATTCCATTGCAATCAAAAAATTAAAAGGATTCAGGCAAACAATTTATTATAGCGTTGGCTTCGACCAATGCGAAAAAACAGCATAATATTTTGCTTCAATAACAACCCATTTTAACCAGGCGGAGGTATTGAAAATGAAAATAGAGAAGTGGTTACCGGAACAGCAGAATTGTATGACAATGGGGAGCGTATAGAATTTATATCGGCTTGTGATGATTATACATTTGATGAAAGTAAATTATTAAAAATTATATCCTCCTATAGTTTGGTTGAGAAATAAAATTGCTATATAGTAGTAATGTATATGTCCTAATCATTGCGTCAAAGATTGTAAAAGCATTTTTTTTATAATTAATTTCAATGACAACAATTTATGAAAGACAACTTTTCTTTCCAGTCAAATAACTACGCAAAATATAGACCGCAGTATCCGTTGGAATTTTTTGATTATCTATTTTCCATCATTCCAAACAAAGAAAATGCCTGGGACTGCGGAACCGGAAACGGGCAGGTTGCCTTTGAATTAGCCAAAAAATTTGAGCATGTTTTTGCAACAGACATTAGCCAATCACAAATAGACAATGCATTACAGGCAAATAATATTGTTTATTCTGTACAGCCTGCCGAAAGTACCAATTTTGAAAATCGACAATTCGACCTCATTGTTATTGCACAGGCCATTCATTGGTTTGATTTTGAAAAATTTTATGCAGAAGCCAGGCGAACCGCAAAAACGAATGCATTGATTTGTGTAGTTGGTTATGGATTAGTAGAAATTGATGAAAAATTAGATAGTGTGATTTCTAATTTTTACAAAAATGTAATTGGAATTTATTGGGATAAAGAACGTAAATATATTGATGAAAAATACCAAACCATTCCGTTTTCATTCAGTGAAATTCACACGTCAAAATTTGTAAATAAATTGACCTGGAGAATAGAACATTTGATTGGTTATATAAATACCTGGTCGACTGTAAAACATTTCATTAAAAAAAATGGAAATAATCCGGTGGACAAATTACAAATTGAAATTGAAAAAATTTGGGGTAATGAAGTTATGCGGGAAATTAGTTTCCCTTTATTGTTGAGAATAGGACGGATAAAATAAAGGCTTAAATTAATTTGAGAAGTGAGTCTGTTTATGCTACTTGCCAAAATACAACTATCATACATTTGGCTTGAAATGAAATGGATGAGCTACTGATTTTCTGTAGTGTTCCATCTTTAATTCAATTTTTCCGTTATAAAATAATTTTCTAAAATCTAAAATTTGTAGATTAAATCGTAAATCGTTTTTAGTTTGATTTTATTACATTTATTTTGCCAAATTCGCACGATAAATTTGATTTTTTGACACCTACTAAAATCTTCATTTCTATTCCCTGGTTTTCGCCGGCATTTCGGGCGGGCGGGCCTATACAATCTGTGGACAATTTGGTTCGCGAGTTTACTGAGAATATCCATTACTTTATTTTTTGCGGAGATACAGATCTAGGTGGAGGAGCATTAGAAAATGTCAAACCAAATGATTGGGTGCAGTTTAATTCACATACAAGAGTCTGGTATTCATCCCCCGATAAGATCAGTGATAATTTAGTAAAACAAGTGCATGCTGTGAAGCCTGATGTATTATATATCATTGGATTATTTTCCTGGCATTATAACATCGTTCCTCTCATATTTTGCAAAGGGCCAAGAAAGATTCTTTCCACCAAAGGAATGCTTCACCCGGGCGCACTCAGCCAAAAAAAATTTAAGAAAAAGATTTTTTTAAAGCTATTTTCTTTGATGGAATATCAACATAAAGTAGCCTTTCATGCCAGTGATATAGAAGAGGAATCCTTTATCAGGAAGAATTTTGGTGAGGTGCCGACAATTTTTGTTTCGCCTAATTTCCCGCATAAATTGGATTTTTTGCCAATAATAGATAAGCAACCCGGAGACTTAAAATTAGTAAGTATCGCCATTATTAGCCCGATGAAGAACATTTTATTGGTTATAAAAGCATTGCAAAATCAAACGGCAACCATTCAGTATGACATTTACGGTCCCATTAAAGATGAAGATTATTGGGTGGAATGTCTTAAAGAAATAAAACAACTTCCCTCAAATATCTCTGTCATTTATAATAAGGAAATACAACATCACGAAGTGAATAATGCACTCGTAAAATCTCAGGTTTTTATTCTTCCCAGTAAAAGTGAGAATTTTGGTCATGCTATTTTTGAAGCATTATCTGCTGGTAGACCTGTGATTACCAGTACAAATACTCCCTGGAACGGATTGGAAACGAAACATGCAGGAAAAAATGTCGAAATAGAAAATACAATCGAATTAAGCGATGCAATCCAATTTTATGCCGCGTTAAGTCAGTCAGAATTTGTTCAATGGAGTCAGGCTTCAAAATTGTATGCTGATCAGGCTATTGATATAAACGAATTAAAAAAGCAATATGAACTAATGTTTTTAAAATGAGTAAAGGCAATTATTTATCGGTCATTTTAAAGAATCAATTCATAGTGTATGTGATCAAGTTCGCAATTATTTTCTGCCTTCTTTATTACGGCACTTTAGCATGGATTGGCCTTGCGGCACCCGGTGGCAAACATGTAGTATTCATAGAAAAATACCTGGATTATGTAAGCTGGATAAAGCATTCATTGATCAATGCAAGCGCATTTATATTATCGGTATTCGGCATTCAAACACTTAAAGAACCCGGATTTCTTTTAAAATTTCCAGGTGGAAGAGGAGTAATTATTGCTATGGATTGTGTTGGTTATGGTGTTTATAGTTTTTGGATTGCATTTGTAGCGGCTAATACCGGATCTGTGGGCCGGAAGATAAAATGGATGATTACAGGCGTGTTTTTTTTATGGCTGATCAACGTAATTCGTATCACCTTATTTCTTACTTCCATCAATAAGGGTTGGCCAATGCCATTAGGAATTGATCATCATACCTGGTTTAATATTTTCGCCTATCTCTTTATATTTATTATGATCTGGTGGTATGATAGAAACGCAAAAATGATGGAAAGAGATAACCTAAATGTAAATACCTGACTGTCTATAACTATATTGCAACCTGGTTATTATAAAAAGTGAAAGATTGTTGGCATATTGCCCAATAAAAGGGAGCATTCAAATTATGTTCTATGCTATTTGGCCGTGGTTCATTCCACGAACCACTCTAAGGCAATAATTTGAAATGCAATCAGTAAAAGAAAGATTAATTAAATGATTATTATTGGTATAAATGCATACCACGCGGACTCATCAGCAGCCATTTTTGTTGATGGCATTCTCGTGGCAGCAATAGAAGAGGAGAGATTCAGGAGAGTAAAACATTGGGCAGGTTTCCCATCAGAAGCCATTTTATTTTGTTTGAAAGAAGCCGACATCAACTTCCAGGACGTCGACTATTATGTGATCGGGCGCGATCCCAAAGCGAAACTGTTGAAAAAATTAATGTACCTGGTTAAAAATCCTAAAGGCAGTTTGCCAGCGATAAAAAACAGGATCAATAACAGCCGGAAAGTAAGTTCATTGGAAATTGAATTAGCCGAAATTTCCGGGCTACCTCCTGAATTTTTTAAGGCAAGAATTCAACAGGTAGAACATCACCGAAGTCATATTGCATCTGCTTTTTTTGCCTCACCATTTGAGGAAGCGGCTTGTGTTTCCATTGATGGTTCAGGTGACTTTACCACCACCATGACGGCTACCGGAAAAGACAATAAAATCACGGTTTTAAATTCTCTGGACTTTCCTCATTCCTTAGGTATTTTCTATACTGCCTTCACTCAATTGCTTGGCTTTCCTCATTATGGAGATGAATATAAAGTGATGGGAATGGCACCCTACGGCACGCCAAAATATGTGGATCAGTTAAAGGAGGTCATTCAAATGACTGATGATGGGTTTTTTAAACTCAATTTAAAATATTTTAGAAAAGGGACTAAAGGTGTGATATCATATGGTAATGACCACATTCCGAAGGTGGAACCAATGTACAGCCATGAAATGGTGAAGAAATTTGGTAAACCAAGAAAAGCGGATGAGCCTTTGACGCAATATCACAAGGATATGGCTGCCTCTGTACAACGAATCACGGAAATAACCATTTTCCATATTTTGAACCATTTGCATAAAAGAACAGGCCTTACCAATTTGTGTATTGCCGGTGGCGTAGCTCAGAATAGTGTCGCAAATGGAAAAATAAAATTAAATACGCCTTTCAAAAATATCTATATCCCTTCAGCAGGTCATGATGCGGGAATCGCGATGGGTGCTGCATTGTATGTTCAACACCAAATCCTGGGAGAAAGCAGGATGCCTTCCATCACAACTGCCTATACAGGAAGCAGATTTAGTAATGAAGAAATAAAAACATTACTTTTAGAAAAGAAGGTTGTTTTTGAGGAATTAAAAGATGATATCCTGCATGACGCTATTGTAGATTGCCTTATTGGTGGTGGAGTAGTAGGTTGGTTTTCCGGAAGAGCAGAATTTGGCCCGCGGGCATTGGGTGCCCGTTCTATTTTGGCGG
>JBDTEF010000141.1:0-7843 GCA_039922615.1 Ginsengibacter sp. | reverse complement strand
GAAGGTATAAATTTCATCAAGGCTAGAGCCACAATGATGAAGTGAGAAAAATTACCCATTGCCAGGGGCCTTGCATAAATGCCTCCAATCAACACCGTTTTTGCCATCCAGTTCATTATAGCAAATCCAAAATAAATGGCGCCTGTAATTTGCAACATTAATATAAGTAAGGCAGTTGGTATTTGACCCAACGCAATTAATATCTCATTAGGCAAAAAAGTGGCGATAATAGAGAATAACCCCATTATTGATGCACTTGAAATCATGAGTAATTTCGTGTTCAAAGTTTTGGTATTTTGCGATAAAATTGAGATTAAATATAATAATTATGGCAGAACAGTAGGGTTGTCAATTCCAAAACCGGCGTTTCGGGAAATAGAGAAATTACGACCTTGTCCTAAACCAACTCTATCACCATTGCGCTCGCACCGCCACCACCATTACATATACCAGCGGCACCTATCTTTCCGTTATTTTGTTTAAGCACATTAATCAGTGTAACAATAATTCTTGCGCCACTGCAACCAAGTGGGTGACCTAATGCAACAGCTCCACCATTTACATTCACTTTCGCAGCATCTAAATTCATCTTTTGTGTATTCACCACTCCTACAACACTGAACGCTTCATTCAATTCAAAAAAGTCAACGTCTTCAATTTTTAACCCTGCCTTTTTGATGGCTTTTGGAACAGCTAAAGAGGGAGTAGTCGTAAACCATTCCGGCGCTTGTTCTGCATCGGCATAACCCAGGATTTTTGCTATCGGTTTAATTCCCATTTCATCGGCTTTCTCTTTGCTCATTAAGACTACCGCAGCCGCGCCATCGTTTATGGTACTTGCGTTGGCAGCTGTTACACTTCCATCTTTTTGAAAGGCAGATTTCAGATCAGGGATTTTTTCAAATTTTACATTGAAAGGTTCTTCATCTTTTGTCATCAAAACAGGATCCCCTTTTCTTTGCGGAATTTCTACTCCGGCAATTTCATTTACAAACCTACCTTCATTTACTGATTTCTGACTGCGTTTGTAGCTTTCAATAGCAAATTCATCCTGCTGTTCGCGGCTTATATTGCATTCGGTAGCACAGAGTTCGGCAGCATTGCCCATGGCATAATTTTTATACACATCGGTAAGCCCGTCTTTAGAAATTCCATCTATTAATTTTGCATCTCCAAACTTACTTCCCCATCGTGTTGATGGTGAATAAAATGGCGTACTACTCATATTTTCCATACCGCCTGCAACAACAATATCCGCATCTCCTAATAATATACTTTGTGCACCATTCATTATTGCCTTCATTCCACTGGCGCAAACTTTATTTATGGTCGTCGCACAAACATTTTCCGGCAGCCCTGCCAGCATCGATGCCTGCCTTGCAGGTGCCTGGCCAAGATTTGCCTGTAATACACATCCCATATAAACCTCCTGTACATCCGCAGGCTGAAGGCCCGCTCTTTCTACTGCTGCTTTAATAGCAGTTGCACCTAATTTGGGCGCTGAAATGTCTTTCAAACTCCCGCCAAAACTTCCAATGGGTGTGCGTACTGCAGATACAATATATACTTCTTTATTAGCCATAAAATTTTTTATTGCAAAGATAAGAAATGTACTTGCTTAATGACATTGAACTATGTATCAATTTGTCTGTCACCTATTGTCCTGTTTTTATTCACAGAAATACCGAATTAAATTATAATAATATTATTCCAAATCAAACCAAACTTGAAGATGACACATCTTAAAACGCGGCTTAAAATCTTAAAAGCTTTATAACTGATCTTTGCTCACCATTGAAATACCTATTTTTAAATATCGCACAATAAATTTCACACACCATTTCAAATTATTATTTCCATAATTGCTTCAAATTAATTTACTTCGTATAGAAATAAAGCCAACAATATGAAATCCTTTTCAATGTCGAAATTTGTAAGCATCATGGTTATCACTGCTATCATTGTAGTAATACTTGGTTTCATTGCCTTTCACAGTACTGTCGGATAAGCAGAAATCCGGAATTTCTTTTTGCATTTTTTAAAGTGCCTTTCTTACCTTTCGGGGAAATGCTTTCTTAGCCTATTTTATTTATACATGATTCCCCAGGAAACCATATCGCAGATCGTCAGCAGGATAGATATCGTTGAGATCGTGAATAATTTTGTAAAATTAAAACGCAGGGGGACGAACTATATTGGGCTTTGCCCATTTCATAACGAAAAATCTCCTTCATTTACCGTTTCGCCCTCCAAAGAAATTTACAAATGTTTTGGTTGTGGCCGAAGTGGCAATGCCATCACTTTTTTGATGGAGCATGAGAAATACAGTTATGTAGAGGCGTTACGTTGGCTGGCAGAGAAATACAATGTTGAAATAGAAGAAAGGGAAACAAGCCCGGAATTTAAACAACAACAACAAGTTTCCGACAGCCTGTACATTATTAATAATTTTGCCCAACAATTTTTCTCTGACCAACTATCAACAGAAGAAGGGCAGAATATTGGATTGAGTTATTTAAAAGAACGAGGCTTCAGGGAAGAAACAATTGAGAAGTTTGGTATTGGTTACAATGCTGAAGCAAGAGATACTTTTTCCAAAGCCGCTACAGCACAGCTTTTCAACAAAGATCTTTTGGTAAAAGCCGGATTGGTTGTGTCACGCGATTATGGATTACAGGATAATTACCGCGGAAGAATTATTTTTCCTATTCATAATCAATCAGGAAAAGTAACCGGTTTTGGCGCAAGATTAATTCAAAAAAATGATAAGGCACCCAAATATATCAATACACCGGAAAATGAGATTTATGTAAAGAGTAAGATCCTTTACGGGTCATGGTTTGCGAGGCAGGCGATAGATAAAGCAGATGAGTGTTTACTGGTGGAAGGTTATACTGATGTGGTTTCTCTCCACCAGGCGGGAATCGAAAATGTGGTAGCAAGTGGTGGCACTTCATTAACACCTGACCAGCTAAGGTTGATTAAAAAATATACATCTAACCTTACTATCCTCTATGATGGCGATGCCGCAGGTGTAAAAGCTGCATTACGTGGCCTTGACCTTGCATTGGAAGAAGGGCTAAATGTAAAATTGGTATTGTTGCCGGATAATGAAGATCCCGATAGTTATATTCAAAAAAACGGTGCTGCCAATTTTACTACATTTATCAATAAAAATAAAAAAGAATTTATTCTTTTTCAATTGGAATATTCTTTAAAAGAAGCAGGCGACGATACCACCAAACGCGCACAGGTTGTTACGCGCATTGCGGAATCCATTTCCAAAATAAATAAGGCAGAAGATTTCACAAAACAGCAGGATTATATTAGAAAAACTTCGGAAATATTAAAAATAGATGAGGCAGGTTTACACAATCTTGTCAATAAATACACAGCGGAGAAATTAGGAAAACAGGAAAAGAAATTCATTGCATCCGAAACGCAATCACAGCAATCAACCGGTGAAGTAATTGAAATTTCAGGAGAAGAAACGGATGCGCTAGGTCTTGTCAAAAATGAAACGTATCACCAGAGATCTGTGGTTCGTTGCCTGGTAGACTATGGTTTGCATGAGTGGAATGATGAAGAAACTGTGGCAGACTACATATTTACAGTGATCCTGGAAGATGAACTAATTGAAGATGAGATGCTTTTAAAAATCATGCACTATTACAAAAAATGGTACGAAGAAAAGCTGGAACCTACTGCAAAAACATTTTTATATAATGAAGACCTCGCCATGAGTAATATTGTGAGTTCTCTGCTGGAATTCCCATACGAAGTAAGTGATGGTTGGGAAAGTAAATATGAAATGAAGGTCCCGACAAGGGAAGACAATTATAAAAGAGATATCTCATCAAGCATTCTTTATTTACAATTAAAAAGGATTAAAAAACTGATTGCTGAAAATCAAAAGAACCTGGAGAAATCAAATGTCCTGAATGAACAAATGCTGCTGATACAGGTTCACAGCGAATTAAAAAAAATGGAAATAAAGCTTACAGAAGATTTGGGCACGGTAATTTTAAAATAAAAACCGGACTTTAATTTTCATTAAAATCCGGGTAACATTTTAAATTATTTTTGAATTAATTCCAGAAAAATAAAAAAATAATCACTTCTTTAAATTTCGAGAGAGCAACTTTTATACGCTATACTTCTGCAAATTCTTTCTTTTTTGATTTAAGACCTAAAGTCTTTAAACCAACTGATTTTTCATCACAAATATCACATTTATGGAATCTTTGTGCACTCCAAACGTAATCTAATACCACTTTATCTCCTGTTTCAAATCCTTGTTCTTCCATATAATCCCATGATCCGGGTCGATTTAGATCACTGGCAATTTTAGAAGTTTGCCGTGGAAAAGCAACCCACAATTTCGTATCTTCTTTTAATGCAGGACAAAGTTCAGTGAATATTGACCTTAACTGGTTAGAGTTTAAAGCGAAAATCAAAGCAAAATCAATTTTCCGGATTTTAAGAAGCTGGGTAACGTTTTTTGAAAAAGAAATTTTAGAAAATTGTTTTTCAATGGTAGAGGGAAGTCCTTGGATTAGCAGATTTTTTTCTTCTCCTAATTGCAATTTTTCAAACAATGTTTGATTCATAAGTGAAGCAATATTTTAAGATTAAAAAATGGCCTAATAAAACCTGAATAGAAAATTTTATTAAAAAATAAAATTATTTCAAGTGAAGATGCTGGCTAGACAGCTGCAAATGTACAACTATTTCGTGACTTTGCGTTCTCATCACACATTACGTAAAATTGCTATCTCCAATAATCGCAATTAGCACCAAATAAAAGAGTGATTCACGAATAGAAAGGGGAAACAATATATTTTAAGTTCAACTATATTATTCTTAATTATACCATTTAAACGCATTTCGATAGGTATTCAGTCCACATTTCAAACAAATACTAAATCGCTCTACTTGCTTGCAACAGGCTGATAATATTTCAATGCCTCCGGCATATATGATTCGATTTTTTGAATTCTTTTTTCATCTAATGGGTGACTACTTAATAATTCAGGACCTTGGGCACCTCCACTTGCAGCAGCCATTCTTTTCCAAAAAGGAATAGCTTCACGTGGATTATAACCAGCCATCGCAGCGAAAATTAATCCATAATGATCAGCTTCTAACTCCTGGTTCCGTGAATTGGGAAGCAATACGCCAATCTGTGCACCCGGTGCATATACTGCATTAAAAATGCTATTTGCTTGCGAATTACCATGTGTGAATATATCTCCTGCAACACCTACACCTTGCGCTAACAAAGCCTGGCTCATTCTCTCCTGTCCGTGACGTGCCACCGCATGGGTTATTTCATGACCTAGTACGATCGCCAATGCTGCTTCATTTTGTGTGATAGGAAGCAAACCGGTATATACTACTACTTTGCCACCAGGCATACACCAGGCATTCACTTCTTTATTATCTACTAAATTAAATTCCCACTTATACCCTGCCAACTCACTGGAAGCACCTTTAGCCGCATAGTATTTTGTAATAGCAGCTGCTATTCTGCTTCCTACTCTTTTTACCATTTCTGCATCACGATTATTAGTGCTGCTAACTACTTTATTTTCTGAGAGAAAAGAGCGGTATTGTGTCACTGCTTCCTGTTGTAACGTTTCTTCTGAAACCAACGATAACTGACTTCTTCCGGTAATTGCATTTGTAGTACATCCTACAAAAAACAGGCTTATAGCTATTAAAAGCAGATTTAATTTTCTCATTTTTGATTTTTTAGGTTATTAAACAATAGACGTACCAAAATTTAGACTACTTATTTTTAGATTAATTATCAACACCAAAAGGTTGCACTAAAAAATAAGAAAGCCAAAGATTCTGACTTCTTTGGCATTATTCAACTGAAAATGAAAATTAAATGAAAGCAAATTATTGCTCAGAGTGTCGACGTGATTTTCTACGGTCGCGATGTTTTAAAATCGGCACTCTTCCCTCATTTCCCTTTAGCAACCTGCTGATATTTTTTTGGTGTGTCAAAACAACCAATGCTGCAACCGCCACCGCAAATACCCTGTAAAAAACTTCCTGTTCATTATATATCCAGAGTACACAAATGGGCAATGCAATTCCTGCTAAAATAGAACTTAAAGAAACCCACCTTGTTAAGTAAAGTACAATCAAAAAAACACCCACACAGTTTACTGCCACCAAAGGTTGTATGGCAAGTACCATTCCGAACAATGTCGCAACACCTTTGCCACCTTTGAATTGAGCCCAAATAGGATATATATGACCAATTACTGCAGCAAGGCCCAAAGCAATCATCAAATTAGTGCGATCAAATTCATTCGTCAGGTAATATGGAAGAAAATTATACAAGGCTACCGCTAATATCCCTTTGAGCATATCACCGGCCATTACAACTGATCCAAATTTTGATCCGAGTACCCTGAAAGTGTTTGTAGCACCCATATTCCCACTACCGTACTCCCGGATGTCTATATTAAAAAAATGCTTACTAATGATTAAAGCTGTTGGTATAGAACCAATAAAATAAGCAACAATGATTAACAAAAATTCTTTCATATTTGGATTATAAGAAGACTTTCAAGAATGACAAATATAACATAAAACAAAGAGGTTTATTTGTAGATAATCATAAAATTTGTTTTCACTCTTTTTTAAACAAAATAGAAGACCAGTTATCCATTCTTATTTTGTTTATCAAAGTAAATCCTTTTTTGGAAAAAATATTTTCCATTTTTTCTTCATCAGCATGTAAAAATCCTGATGTCAGAATCAATCCATTGGTTCTGGTAATAAATGTCATTTCATCACATGATTCTGCAAGAACATTTAAATTAATATTAGCAAGAATAATATCCACCGCTTTGATTCCGTTAAGATTGTTTTTTTGCTCCACGTGTATTCGTTCGCATTGATTTGCTTCTATATTTTCAATCGTATTATTGATACTCCATTCATCCATATCAATGGCTAAAATATCACCGGCGCCTAATTTCTCTGCGAGGATGGCAAGCACCCCGGTGCCGGTTCCAAAATCAAGTACAATTTTGTTTGTAAAATCGATAATTTCCATCAATTGGATCATCATAAAAGTAGTAGCATGGTGACCCGTTCCAAAACTCATTTTTGGTGTAATGATCAAATCATATCTGACGTCCTTTACCGCATGATGAAAGCTGGCACGCACGGCTGCAAAATCATTCACAATTACAGGTTGAAAATCACTCTCCCACTGACTATTCCAGTTTTGATCTGCAATCATTTTTTTCTCAAAAGAAACCCTCCGGGGTAGAGATTCTTTTAATTGATCTTCATCAAAATCGGCACTTTTAATATAAGCTATTAAAACATTCGCTTCTTCTTCAAAAGCGTAAAAGCCTATGTCAGATAATTGGGAAATCAACAGGTCAGACTGGTCTTTTGACACCGGACTAAGATGAATGGAAGTAGTAAAAAGGTTACTCAAAACTGGCAATAAATTTAGCTGACAAAGATATTGTTCACTATGCTATAGTTGCACATTAATTTGAAAATACAGAAAATGAATTTGATGATTTAAATAGTAGAAAATGATAGAAGGATAATCTATACAATTCCAAAAAAAAATAGAAATTTTAATCCAATCTCCTAAGCAGCAAATTATCAATTTGATTGAAAAGTAATTCTGGCTTCATTGTCCGCCATTGTACAAAATTGATTAATTCCACATAATTGTTTAAACGGGAATTGATAAAATCATGTTGGGTAGCTTCAGGCATATTCATGAATACGATCCAGCCACCATTTTCTTTCACATCTTCGTACCACTCTTCATAATAACTATCATCGCTACTGTGAA
>JBDTEF010000140.1:0-8700 GCA_039922615.1 Ginsengibacter sp. | reverse complement strand
TCACAAAATCATTTCCTGATTTTTCATAATAAGCCGAAATGGTGCCATCCTCACCATTTGGCGTAAATATCATTTTTTTATTTTTATCGAAAGCTACACCATCCACACCTGCACCTATAGGGAGTTTCGCAACAATATTTCCATTTGTATCATCCATTACAACCAATGTTTTAGAGTCTGAACAAGTGGAAAATAACCTGTTGGTTTGATTATCAATGGCTAACCCGGAAGGGCCTTCCCCCGGTGCTAAGGTCCAATGATGAATAACCTCAAACTTTTTTAAATCAACGACAGCGATTTCATTTTTATCCTCAAGGTTTACAAATAATTTTCCTTTATGGTCAGATACAGCCTCTTCGGGCCTTCCACCTAAATCAACCGTATGAACTACCTTGTTTGTAAGAGGATCTATGAAAGTTAAACTTTTCCCTTTACCGTTATTGGTGATAATTGTTTTGGTAAAAGGCTCAAACATAATTGCATCAGGATTATCGCCGGTCGGAATTTGTGTTATGATTGCATTTGTTTTTAAATCAAAAACAGTAACAGTATTCAATCTTCCGTTACTTGTAAATCCTCTCTTCAATTCATTGTCAAATGCAATTCCATGTACACCGGTAGTATTTGGAATTATCCCGATAGAATCACCGCTATTTGCATCGAGAATCTGTACTTGCGTACTATGGGAAACATAAATCGTATGGTCATTCACCGCGATGTAATCCCATCCACCGTTACCCGTAACCGGAAACGTTTTTAAAAGTGTATAATCTGTTTTATTTTGAGCTTCAACTTTTGTGTTGAGGCAAATTAAAAGAATAACAGGTAAAAAGGATTTTAATTGCATTGAAGTATTTTTTCGGAAAGGTGAAACTGAATTCTGTAGGAATATTGAAGAGATCTACCAGGATCTTCTATAAAATTAGTACTTATTTCTATCTTGACTCCTGAACTGAAATAAATATTTGCACGATTTTTCTTTTTAGCAGGGTCATCTTCGACCGGGAATTATCGACTTGAAGAATCTAGTAGCTTGTAAAAATGTTTACCTACATTCATACCTGAATCTATTTTAAAAAAATCCGATGCAAAGGAAACAATTTCTTAAGAACAGTGCAATCATAGGAACCGGAATTTTGGTGAATCCCTCTTTTACTTTTGCTAAACAAGGCAATAATTTTCCTGTAGTGCGAATCCCTGAAGCAGATAGGAAATTTAAAAGTGCCGCTGTTGAAAAAGCGATAGCCGAAATAAATGCAAACGTGGGCAACAAGGAAATTGCCTGGTTATTTGAAAACTGTTTCCCCAATACGCTGGACACTACTGTGGATTTTGGATTGAAAGATAATCGCCCGGATACCTATGTGATCACAGGAGATATCGACGCCATGTGGTTGAGGGATAGCACGGCACAGGTAACACCTTACTTATCACTCGCAAAAGACGATGCTGCTCTTCATCAATTGATTACCGGTGTGATCAACCGGCAGGTGCATTGTATTTTGAAAGATCCGTACGCCAATGCTTTTTATAAAGATGATACACGTGTAGGTGAATGGAAGAATGATCTCACAGATATGAAACCCGGAATTCACGAACGCAAATGGGAGATTGATTCTCTATGTTACCCGATCCGGTTAAGTTATCAATATTGGAAAATCACAGGAGATAAAGCTGCCTTTGATGACAGCTGGAAAAAGGCAATCACATTAATCCTAAAAACATTTAAAGAACAACAGCGTAAAGATGGCCACGGTCCGTACAAATTTCAACGGGAAACTGCCTGGGGTACAGATGGTGTAGCGATGGGTGGCTATGGATACCCGGTAAAGCCTGTTGGATTAATTTGTTCTGTATTCCGTCCGAGTGATGATGTGACGCTGTTTAATTTTTTAATTCCTTCCAACTTATTTGCTGTCGTGAGTTTGCGGCAAGCGGCAGAAATTTTAAAATCAGTTTACAAGGATAATGTGCTTGCAAAAAAATGTAATGATTTGGCCAATGAAGTAGATATTGCTTTGAAAAAGTATGCCGTGACTACGCATCCTCAATTTGGAAAAGTGTATGCTTATGAAGTGAACGGCTATGGAAGTTATATTTTGATGGATGATGCAAATATTCCGAGCCTGCTTTCTCTGCCATATCTCGGTGGCGTACAACCAAATGATCCTATTTATTTAAACACCCGCAAATTGATTTTGTCCAAAGAGAATCCATTCTTTTTTAAAGGAAAGGCTGGTGAAGGAATCGGTGGTCCGCATGTAGGAATGGATATGATCTGGCCGATGAGCATCGTTATGCGTGGCCTTACTAGTAATAATGACGAGGAAATAAAATTATGTATCAAAATGCTGCAACATTGCCACGGAGGTACAGGTTTTATGCATGAATCATTTCATAAAGATGATGCGAAAAACTTTACCCGTAAATGGTTTGCTTGGTCCAATACTATCTTCGGAGAATTTATCTGGAAGGTGTATAAGGAAAAACCTTATTTGCTGAAAGGGTGATGGTGTAGGTTTTTTAGCATGGTTATTATTAAATTTTTTGTCAGGTAAAATTCCGGTTTTGCCAAAAAACAATTATTGAAATTGGGGGATTGAATCAGATTTTGGTTATGAAGATTCCGGTTGGTGGACACTGTAAGAGACTAAATTTGAAATAGTTTTGATGGAACTTCTGGTCGGTGAAAATATCTGCGGTAAAAAGCCGGGGATCAGGACCGGGAAAACAATCATTGTAAATATTGTGAAATATTCCGGTTGGCGTTATGAGAAATAAAAAAAGTCATCAACTAATTAATTGCTTAATTGCTGCTGTTTGGATTGCCAACGGACTTTTTTGCAAGGTGATGAATCTTGTACCGCGCCACCAGGAAATAGTCGGAAGAGTTTTAGGGAATGATCATGCAAGATTGTTCACAATTCTAATAGGAATTTCTGAGATTGGGATGGCCATTTGGATACTGAGTGGTAAATGGTCGCGGCAGAATGCGATTATTCAAATCCTCATCATTGCAATGATGAATATTTTAGAGTTTTTTCTGGTTCCTGACTTGCTTCTGTGGGGAAGAGGGAATGCTTTTTTTGCTTTTCTATTCATACTTTTAATTTATTACAACGAATATTATCTCAATAAAAGAAAAATAGCTTTACAATAATAGCATGTTTTCATTTTTAAAAAATCATCCTTTTGCTGTGGAAGCTTTTTTTGAAAGCTCTCTTGTTTTTACTTTTGCCATTCCTAAAGAAGAAATCCAGGGTCTGATTCCGGAATGTTTAACGTTAGATACTTTCCAGGATAAATGGGCATTTATTGCGGTTGCAATGGTTCAGGCGAAAGAATTACGGCCAAAAGGATTTCCAAAATTCATGGGAAATAATTTCTTTCTGATTGGCTACCGTGTGTTTGTCCGCTTTAAAAACAAGGCTGGCAAGAGTTTGAGGGGTTTGTATATTCTTAAATCCGAGACAGATAAAAAGAAAATGGAATTTTTAGGAAATATTTTCACTCAATATAATTATACGACAACAGACATTCATCAAACAAATACAAATGGAATCCGGCAAATCAGTTCAATAAAATCTGATTTTAAAATTCAAATTGAAACTAGCCAAACTGGAGATATTCCTTTGCCGCAGGGCTCACCTTTTACCGATTGGAAAGAAGCCAGGAGATTTGCGGGCCCACTGCCATTTACTTTCACCTATAACAGGGATGAAAAAGAAGTGTTGATTATTGAAGGTGTAAGACAAAACTGGACGCCTTCACCAGTAAAAGTTATTGACTATAACTTTTCATTTTTGAATAATAGGAAACTAAATGAAGTTACATTGGCAAATGCCTTCATCATAAATGACATTCCTTATTATTGGCAGAAAGGTAAAATTGAAAAATGGCCTTAATCAGAAAACCTTTCCAGGGAACATGGAATATCATTCGTTTCAATTGGCATTTCTATGCATTATCTATTTTGTCCGTTGTTATTCTTATTGGGCTGGCAGGAATTAATAATGCTATAATTCATTTCCTGGCTGTTTTTCTACTTTTTATTATTATTGTCACAACACTTATTTCCCTGGCAGTATCCTATTACGTTTACGACTTCTCTGATTTGTACAAACTTTCCTGGCTTGATAAAGCACATTTCGATCAAAATGATCAATTGGTAAATATTAATGCCGGCTTTGATGAAACAAGTATTTTATTGAATAAAAAATTCTCTAAATGCGACCTATCTGTTTTTGACTTTTATGATCCGGTGAAACACACAGAAGTATCCATCAAAAGAGCGAGAAAGGCCTACCCGTCGTTTCCTAACACCAGGCAGATAAGTACCAGTAGTTTGCCATTAGCTGACAACTCAACAGACAAGATCTTTTTGATTCTATCAGCCCATGAAATCCGGGATACGAAAGAAAGAATTTTATTTTTTAAAGAAGTAAAGAGGATTTTAAGAAAGAACGGGAAAATCATTGTCACAGAGCATTTGAGAGATACTGTAAACTTTTTAGCTTACAACATTGGATTTTTTCATTTTCATTCAAAATCCACCTGGTATAAAACCTTCCATGGATCAGGGCTTAAAGTTGCAAATGAAATAAAAGTTACACCATTCATCACCACTTTTATACTTGAAAAAGATGGAAATACAGCTTAAAATCATTGGTATATTATTGATCGTCCTGGCATTGATCCATGGGATTTTCCCAAAGTATTTCAATTGGAAAACTGAATTGCATTCCTTGAGTCTCATCAACAGGCAAATGGTGTATGTACATTCATTTTTTATTGCACTAACGGTGTTGCTTATGGGTTTTTTGTGCTTTTCTTCTGCCTGCGAAATGATTAATACAAATTTGGGAAAGAGAATTTCATTTGGGCTGGCTATATTTTGGTTCGTAAGATTGGTAATCCAATTATTCGGCTACTCACCAGCACTTTGGAAAGGTAAAAAACTGGAAACATGTATCCATATTGTGTTTTGTTTTTTCTGGATGTATCTTACTTTGGTATTCTCGTCTGTTTGGCTGGCATAGTATAATCATGGCAGACAAAGGCTCATTTATTTTTTTATTTCCAGGATGAATCGTTTAATAAACTTCTTGTTTAAAAGGCGCATTTATGTCTCATTGGTTACGGGGTTAAACTTTTTTTATAATTTTGATTAGATGTAAAATGAAAATAGGAACCTGCTTATTATTTAAAAAATCCTTTAAACAGTTATTATGGATACAACACAATTAACGGTTTCTGCTAACATAATGGCAGGCAGTCAAAAAACCTGGGAATATTACACACAACCTGCGCATATCATTAAATGGAACTTTGCTTCTGAAGATTGGCAATGCCCCTCAGCTACCAACGATTTAAAAGTTGGAGGATTGTATTCCGCCAGGATGGAAGCGAAGGATGGAAGTTTTGGTTTTGACTTTGCAGGTGTTTATTCCGAAATTGTTGAAGGAGAAAAAATAGTCCTGTTATTGGCAGATGGAAGAAAATCGACGGTGACATTTAAAGGAAAAGACAACGAAACTAAAGTGAATGTAGCATTTGATGCAGAAATGCAAAATTCTCTGGACATGCAGAAAGATGGCTGGCAGGCGATTTTAAACAATTTTAAAAAATATGTGGAGGCAAATTAATAAGAATCATTTGCCATTTTATTTCCACATTTTCAATTAAAAGTTTATAAGTTTCCGGGGGTCACAGTGGAAATTTGCAGGAATTATCATTGGTCTTTTATGCAACTCCTCGATAAATAAATACTACCATTAATAATCTATAATTAAAACCGAAATTAATTGTAAAAATTTGAAACCCCTCTCAAACACCAAAACGGAAGATATACACATCAAAAAATACCGCTGTATTTCACCGGTTTCCAAAGTTTGAAGGAATAAAATGCTCATTATCAATAATTAAATCTTTTTTCAATTTATTAAAACCGTGTTAATTTTTATTTCGTATCTATTTATTATTAACATTTTAAATACAAAAGATTATGAAAAAAAACTTAACAATTGGTAAGCTGAAAACCGTCATTGCTGTTGTAGCGATGTCTGTCTTTTCAGCTATCCTAATGTCATCCAGCCATCGGGAAGCACCATTGATTGCTAATGATCCTTTGGCAGACAACACAGATGTATATGCATTTCGGGATCCCAACAACACCGACAAGATCATCATTATTGCGAATTACATTCCCGGTCAGGATCGGGCAGCCGGACCAAATTATTACAACTTTGGGGAAAATATCCGCTATGAAATTCACATTAAGAATGATGCATCCAAAACAGGAGATGATATCACTTATCGCTTTTTATTTACAAAAGTGAATGAGGATCCATCAACTTTTTTCAATATCAGGTTGGGAAAGCAAAACCAAAAGGTTACTTATAACCTAACAAAGTATCAAAACGGCAGTTGGACGACGATTGTAACTGATGGTATTGTTCCGCCGCCAAACATTGGTCCACGGTCTATAGAGTCTTCAACAGGACTGGGTGCACCTAATTACAAAACGCTGATGCAAAATGCGATTACTACAGCAAGTTCCGGCGAAAGAGTGTTTGCCGGCCCGGTAGATGATCCCTTCTTTGTAGATTTAGGAGGAATATTTGATTTGGGAGACGCACCTCGTACTGATGGTACACATGCAGAGGATTTTCTTAAATGTAAAAATGTTTCCACTATTGCCCTGGAAATCCCAATTCAGGCGTTACAAAAAAACCATAAGACAGTAGCACAGGCACAAAATATCCTGGATGGTGATTATGTTATTGGTGTATGGGCTTCTGCAAGCAGAAGAAGAATCAGGGTATTAAATCCTAATGCTGATGGCAAAATTTCTGAATCAGGAGACTTCGTACAGGTTTCAAGATTAGGAATGCCTTTGACAAATGAAGCCATTAACCCTTTTGGAGCAAAAGATCTTTGGAATAGTCTTTCTCCTTATCAAACAGCAGACAGCCAGGTAAATATTTTCGGAAATTATTTTTACAATCCGGAATTAGCCTTGTATATGGATGATGCTCAGTTTGGTTCCGTAGTTCCTGCTTTTAGTGCACTTCGTATTCAAAAGAATTCATTAGGTGCATTTGGTTTTGGTAATGGACAGGATGGATTAAATGGCTTAACTGCAGCACAAAGAATGGGAACAGTTTTTCAATCTCCTAAAGTAGCTAAGTTTTTATTACCTGGCCCTGGAAAGCCAAGGTCTGTTGATATCTGGCCTATTTTTAACTCAGGCGTTCCTAATTTGCCTCCTTATCAATTGGCAACAGGTAAAAGTGGTAATCCTTTGGCCGAAGGAAAACCTTTTGTAAATAACTTTTTCCCAATTGTAGGTGATATGCTTCGTCTGAATATGGCTGTTCCTCCAACACCACGTAACAGTGCTGATTTTAGTTCAGATGGGTTGATACAGGCAGCAGTGTTAGGACTTACAGATGCAAGATATAATGGAGATAAAAATTTACAGTTGATTCCAAATATGGATGGATTTCCTAATGGCAGAAGACTTGAAGATGATGTAACCCGTATTGAATTACAAGCTGTATCCGGTGTTGTATTAGCAGCTATCGGCTTACCTTATGATGATTATGTTTCCGGTGGTTCTTTGGTAACTCCGGGATTGGTAGGCGTCTTATCCTATCATACAGGTGTTGATAAAAATGATACTACATTTTCAAGCATGTTCCCCTACGAACAACTTCCATGGTCTGGCAAGCATAATTGCAATTGTGATGAATCCCCAACCGTGGCTCCGGGAAGTGTAAATTCATTTACCCAGACTAGTAGTTTAGGTTTTTCAAGCCCTGAAATATTGGCAAGTTCTACACCTAACCCAATGGTGAATAACAACAAGATCACCTACAAATTAGATGGTGATGCCAATGTGCAGATTTCAGTGTACAATGCATTGGGACAACAGGTAAAAGTACTGTCAAACCAAAAGCAAACTGCAGGAATACATACGATTGACTGGCAGGCAGGCAGTATGACCAAAGGTGCTTATTTTATACAATTGTATAAGAATGGTGCTTTGAAACAAACAATAAAAGTAGTTAAAGAATAACTTCTAAAAACCAATAAGAGCCCGTGGAGGTAACTGCGGGCTTTTATTTATTTTAAGAGTGGAAAAATTTTATAATACAATATCATGAAAAATAAATTAACCTATATATTACTAATTGTATTTTTTTTCGGTGTTACAGCATTTGTAGTTGTACGATATAGTTACCGGCAGACTCAACTGAAATATGCAACCTACCCAATGCTTGAAAGGAAAGGGAAGTTGGATTCATCTGTTCAATGGGTGGATACCAAAAAAAATGTAATGAACCTGATCAATAAAATTAGTGACAATCCGGCTGATGTGAAATCCCAATTAGCCTTGTCAACAATTTATATCCAGGAAGCACGGGTTACAGGCAATTATACTTATTATGATATGGCGGCAATGAAGCAAGTGAATAATGTGCTAGCACGTGATTCAACTAACTTCCAGGCACTTACCTTAAAAGCGTTGCTTTATTTATCCCAACACCATTTTGCAGACGGCCTGGCAATTGCCACAAAAGCTCAGAAGAGCAATACTTACAACGCGTACATTTATGGAATTCTTATTGATGGAAATGTAGAAATGGGCGATTATGCGGCAGCTGTAGATAACGCTGATAAAATGATTTCTATAAG
>JBDTEF010000139.1:0-5194 GCA_039922615.1 Ginsengibacter sp. | reverse complement strand
TCCATTGTTTGGATTAGACAATGCATTGATAGTTACATCTGCCATATCTTTTGCATAAATGAAACTCAACCGCTGTGCCATTTTTCCAATATATAATTCGTAGCCTTTTTTTATTAATTTAAATAACAAAAAAAGATCTCTTTCCCTAGGACCATAAATAGCTGTGGGTCTAAGGATGACGAGCGGAATACCTAATCCCTGCAATTTTGTTTCTGACAGCAATTTACTTTTACCGTAGCGCGTTACAGGGTTTGGATTAGTCGTTTCAACAATCACATCATCACTATTTTCCAATGGCCCCAATGCTGCAAGACTGCTGATATAAATAAATTTTTTAAGCGCAATGCCGGCATGTTTTACTGCTAAAGCCAGGTTGAATGTATAATCTGCATTGACAACATTATATTGGATTTGGGATTTTGCTTTCGTAATTCCTGCAGCATGAATAATATAATCATAATGATTGGCAGCCATTTCTGCCGCCAGGCTTTTCGAATTGGAAAGATCCAAATAAGCATAAGAAATGGGTAAATGAGAAAGGTGGCTTATGTCGCTGCTTTTCCTGATTCCCGCGTATACGTCGAGGTTTTTTTCCAACGCAGATTCGATCAAATGAAATCCCAAAAAACCGCTGGCTCCTGTAATTAATACTTTTTCTTTCATAGGGCTTTTTCAAGGATGCGGTATTTCTTATACGCTTTTCCGTTCATACTTTCAATGCCTTTGTTCATTAAAAAATTTTCTTCCAGGATCCAGGAAGCTTCACCGGCTTTAATATTTTTTTTCATTGCCCGTTCTATGATAGATGCATAAAAACATGCTTCTATTCCCATTTTTTTATAACCTTCTATCACGCCTAGGGCAAGAACTCTTACCACATCTACTTTCTTTTTACCTAACAATAATTTTAATAATCCAAAAGGCAAAAGGCGGCCCCTTTTTACTTTTAATAATATTTGATTAATGTCTGGAATCGCCAATGCAAAGCCAACTACTTTGCCTTCTTTTTCGGCTATAAGACAAAAATTAGGGTCCAGCATCAATTTTAAATCTTTGGCTAAATAATCAAATTCTTTATCTGTCATGGGAACAAAACCCAAATTTTTATCCCATGCTTTGTTATAGACTTCTCTCAATCTTTTGGCTTCATTCTTATAATCCTTCATATTGATGCGACGAATGATTACATGGTGTTTAGCAAGCCTTGCGATTAAATCTTCATGCAATTTTAAAGAACGTTCATTGATAGTTTTGGTATCAAGATAATAGGCCAACAAATCCATTTTTTTTGTAAATCCTGCTCCTTCAATCAATTTTAGATAATAAGACTTATTGTAGGGTGTCATTACCACAGGAGGCCTGTCAAAGCCTTCGATCAATAAGCCGCATGGATCATTGGTAGAAGGATTAACGGGACCTATCATCGAACCAATCTTTTCGGATTTTAAATAATCGCCTGCTGCCTCAAAAAGTTTTTTTGCCACCTCATCATCATTCACAGCATCAAAAAAACCAAAGAACCCTTCATTGGCGTTATTAAATTCATTGCTTCTTCTATTAATGATAGCAGCAATTCTCCCTTTTATTACATTTCGATTCACTGCCAGAAAAAGTTTTATGGTGGAATGTTCATGAAAGGGATGTTTGCCGGGAGTCAATAAATCCCGCTGCCCTATAAATATTTCCGGAACATAATTCTTGTCATCTTTATAAAGGTCATGGGGAAAATCAATGAATTTCTTCAGGTAATTTTTATCTCCTACCGGTAGAATCTGTATCATGCTTTTTCAGTTAAATTGTAATGTATGCCAATCAGGTTTGCTGCTTTAATAAATTTCTCAATTGCGAAGTCAATTTGCCCGATGGAATGAGTTGCCATTATTGAAAAACGAATGAGGGAACTATCACTTTTTACAGCAGGTGAAACAACAGGGTTTACAAAAACACCCTCATCCATCAGCATTTTTGCCATTAGGAAAGTTTTTTCATTATCCCGGATATAAATGGGAATAATAGGCGTTTCAGTTGGCCCGACATCAAATCCGGCACTTTTAAAACCATTGATGGCATAATTTGTATTTACCCATAATTTTTCGAGCAAACCTTTATCTTCTTTAAGGATAGTGAGTGCAGCCAATGCACTTGCAGCAGCGGCCGGAGAAATGCTTGCGCTGAACATGAGTGACCTGGCATGATGTTTCAGATATTCAATCACATTTTTATCTGCAGCAATAAAACCACCAATAGATGCCAGTGATTTACTAAAAGTACCCATTACTAAATCCACATCTTTGGTAACGCCAAAATGGGCAGCCGTACCTCTGCCTTGTGGTCCTAACACACCAAGCGCATGTGCGTCATCCACAAATATCGAAGCATTGTATTTTTTCGCCAATTCTACAATTCCGGGCAATTTTGAAATATCCCCTTCCATACTGAAAACCCCATCCGTGGCTATCAGCTTAAATGAATCGGGAGGTACGCTACTCAAAAGTGTTTCTAACTCGCCCATGTCAGAATGGGAATATTTAAACACTTTTGAAAATGCAAGGCGTGAACCGTCAATGATACAGGCATGATCATGTTCATCAAGGAATAGAAAATCATTCCTGCCACCGAGTGCTGATATTACGCCAAGGTTTACCTGGTAACCTGTACTAAAAACCAACGCATCTTCTTTTCCTACAAATGCTGCCAATTCTTTTTCCAATTGCAGGTGTAAATCTAATGTACCGTTTAAAAATCGTGAGCCGGCACAACCACTTCCATATTTATCTATTGCCTCTTTCGCTTTTTCTTTTACAAACTTATTGTTGGTAAGCCCCAGGTAACTATTGGAACCAAACATCAATATCTTTTTGCCGCCAATCATGACTTCTGTATCCTGGTCGGTTTCTAAAACCCTGAAAAAAGGATATAACCCCAATTCCTTCAATTTATCTACGGTTGTAAATGAATTCATCTTTTTGTTCAATGGACTACTATTCATAATAAATTTTTCTCGTTAAAAATGAAACACTTATAATATTTTTACTAAAATTTAATTACACTTATCCTGCAATTTCAACAATACCGTTTTACACTTATCTGACTCTTCTTTTGTAATACCATTATTGAAGGCCAGATCCAATTCTAAAAACTTTTCATGAATCCGGGCAATAATACATTTTCCCTGTGTGGTTAGTTGAATTACATTTTTTCTTAAATCTTCCCTTGAGGAAGTCCTAATCAAATATTCCTTTTTTTCAAGAATATTGATCGTTCTTAAAACAGCTGATTTTGTTTTGTTTAATAATTTGGCAATATCCTGTTGTATCAATTCCTTTTCCTCGTTTCTGGATAAAAAATATAACACGGTCATTTGCTCAAAAGTTATACCCGGATCAAGACTTGCCAAAACACTATTAATGTTCTTAGTCATCATTCTGCCGGTACTAATTATGGCAAATCCAATCGTATCAACCATTTCGCCACTTTTCATAAATAAAAGTTGATTATGCAACTACTTACAAAAGTAAAATGTTTTACTTTTAAAAAAAATATAATTGTTGTAACCTTTTTAGAAAGACTATTATTATCCTGACATTAATTGTCATGAAAAGTCTTTTCTTTTCTTCCTTCCAGTAATTACGAAAATTACCCGCCACGGTAATTAGAAGAGGATTAATTTTTTAAAATGTTTTCAGTTCGTTTTTGGAAACGTACCTTTTGCATTATAGAAAATCCTTTGGAGAAAAATATCGTGAAAAATTAAATGAACGGATAGCAGATTTTCAAGCGGTACTATCAAAAAAAGGAATATTGAAGGGTTATAAATTCAAAATCTAAATTTCCTTTTAATTTTTAATGATGCCTGCTATTAATCTTCCTGTTCAGGATAATATTCACAGGTCTCATAGTTATTATGGAAATTTATACCATTAAAATTGAATGAAATGTATAAAGATGCAACTTTAGAGGAAATTAAAACAGCGATGTCAAATGCATGGCTGGCATTTCATCATTTTAGGAAGATGCCTTTAAAAAAACGCGCTGAATTTATGCGTGCTATCGGGCAGGAATTGAAAAATAATGAAAATGATTTGGTTCAATCAGCAATGAAAGAAACCAATCTTACCGGGGAAAGATTGAAGGGAGAATTGGGAAGGACTATTTTACAATTAAATCAATATGGTGCAGCTTCAGAAAGTGGTGAATGGCTGGAAGCAAGAATAGATACTTCTTCTGCTGAGGGTAATGCCCTGAAAAATGACATTCGTAAAATGCTGATCCCCCTTGGTCCGGTAGTTGTTTTTGGCGCAAGTAATTTTCCATTTGCTTATTCAACAGCCGGTGGTGACACGGCATGTGCTTTTGCGGCAGGTTGCCCGGTAATTGTGAAAGCACATCCTGCTCATGCCCAAACTTCAGAAAAAGTTGCCGCAGCTATTTTAAAAGCAGTTGATCAACAGGCAATGCCAAAAGGAATTTTTGCACATATTCATGGGGAAAGTTTTGAAATTGGTAAAGCATTGGTAATGGATGAATTTACAAAGGCCGTTGGTTTTACAGGATCATTTGGCGGAGGTAAACAATTATTTGACTGGGGAAATGAGAGAAAAATACCAATCCCTGTGTTCGCAGAAATGGGCAGCATCAATCCTGTGTTTTTGTTACCTGAAAAATTAAACAAATCTGCTGAAGAAATTGCTATAACCTATGCCGCTTCCATAACTCAGGGAGTAGGTCAATTTTGTACGAATCCCGGGCTGATTATCGGCGTAGATGGATCTGATCTTCAAAAATTTATTGCCAGACTTGGAAAAGAAATTGAAAAAATATCTCCGGCAAAAATGTTGCATCCGGGAATAGCTATAGCATTTAATGAAAAAAAAGAAAAAGCCTTGCACCAAAATAATGTGGCGACAATTGCTGTTTCGGAAATTTCAAAAAAGGAAAACGAAGGCACACCCACTATAGCTACCGCCTCCGGAAAAGACTTTCTTACAAATCCTGTATTACACCAGGAAGTTTTTGGCCCATATTCTTTGGTGATTCATTGTAAAGACATGGATGAAATGATTGAGGTAGCGAAAAATCTCGAAGGACAATTGACCTCTACATTAATGGCAACAGAAAATGATTTTCGGATGAATGAAATATTGGTAGAAGCCGTAAAAAATATTTGTGGGAGATTTATTGTAAATGGTGTACC
>JBDTEF010000138.1:0-7095 GCA_039922615.1 Ginsengibacter sp. | reverse complement strand
CACGCACCTTATTCGCTCTCTTGCTCCACTCCAATAATCCCCAAAAAGCCATTATCAAAAGTACCACATAATATACGCTGGTAAATACATAATGCTTTACAAAATACAATGGTATTGAAGCAATATTAGTAGCTATCCACCAATACCAGCTCGTCACTTTTTTACGCGCCATGAGCCACATTGCGGTAAAAGCTGTTGCACTTGCAAATGCATCAGCCCAGGGAATAGCACCTGGAGCAAAATCTGTTTTCAGATAGGTAAGGGCTGCAAAAATAAAGAGGTAAAATGCGGCAAAAAAGGAGAGTTCCTGCAGCCATTCTTTTTTACTACTCCAGGTAATTTTTACCACATGTTCTTCCTGCCCATTCTTCCTTGTCCAAAGATACCAGCCGTAAATACTCATTACCGTGTAATAAAGGTTGACTGTGGCTTCACCAAAAAGACTTCCATGAAAACTTAAATAAATGTAGAATATAGTATTGAGCAGGCCTGTAGGATAAACCCAAATACTTTCTTTTCTGGAAAACCAGACACTAACAATTCCAGAAACAACGGCAATGTATTCCAGCGGCGTGGTAAGCTTCATGCCAGCAATAAACTCATTGTAAATTTCGGAAATGGTCACTTAGGTAAATATATATTGAACGAAAATGAAGAGGAGAATTGATGTAAAAATAACTGCTTCTGTATCAAATTTTATTACCGATTGTCAACCATCTTAAAATCAAAACCAATTTGTCAGGAAATGAATTCTATTTATTTTATCATGGTATCAAGCACTTTCTGATTAACTGCTACAGGATATTTCTTTTTCAAATCGTTCACCCATTTTTCTTCCAAATAGTCCTGGTAATCGGCTACTACCAATCCGCGTGCATCTTCAAAATTTTTGATTGGCGTGCCTGATTCAGACCGGTATTTATTTTTATGTGAATCATAATAATTTTTTAGGGCTGTCGTATCTGAACCTGCTTTATCCCATATTTTGGTGTTCATGATTTCAAACAATAAATTTTCTTCGGTAAATTGAGACATTTGTTGTTTGAACCCCGGATCTAATTCACTCAATCTTTTCCTGTAATTTTCTTTGATACATGAATCGATAAACTCAGGCATTAATTGTTTGTAAGATTCATGTAATTTTCCTGGTATAGCCCTTTCAGTCATTCTTACATAGGAAATCCATTCACCAACATTATTGCTGCAGTAATCATTAAAGGTGAATAAAGTGGTTGTTTCATTTACATTTCCTGAGGTAACTTTTGCATTTTCCATTAAAGAACTATCTGTTACAATCCAGGTATTCTCTTCACTGATTTTCTTTTTTGCAAATCCTGTTTTTAGAGAAATAGTCTTTAAAAAGAATTTTCTTTCATCTGACATCCGGCTTTTGTCATTCAAAATTTTTTCCTTCAATTCAAATATAAAAGAAGGATCTTCTTTTGAAGTTGAAACCGGCGTAGCCGAAATTCTTTTTAAGATGTGAAAGCCGAATGTTGTTTCAAATGGTTTAGATATATCGCCATCTTTTAAAAGGGAGAATGCTGCATTTTCAAATGCCGGATCATAATGACCTACACCAAACTCTTCCAGTACACCGCCTTCCCGTGCTGACTTGGTATCAAAACTTTCCTGCATAGCCAATTTACTAAAGTCAGCGCCGGATTGAAGCAAATGATAAATTGAATCAGCTATTTTTTTTGATTTTGATGGATTATTTAGAGCAGACGATATTAAAATCTGGGCCACTTTTATTTTTCCGGCTGCGTGCCGCTGGCTTTCATTTTTAAAAATATAAAACCCTTTTTCCACCTTGTATGGAGCGCTTATTGATCCCTGCGTCAAACCATAAATAATATTTTCAATTGGATAAGGAAGGGAAAAAAGCGTAATAAATCCAAGATCATTTTCCGATACTTTGAGTCCTGACGCCGTTAATTTTTTAATAATTGGATCCAGGTTATTTTTATTAGCAGTTTTCAGAAGAGTCATTGTCTCTTTAATTCCTGCTGAAGATATTCCTAAAGAAGAGGTATCAATGAAGTAAGCTATTACATGTATATCTTTCTGGCTCCTTGCGAAAGCTTCCTCTACGAGCTGATCAACTTTTTGCTGATTATACAGGAAATTTTCTTCAACCTGGTTCTTAAAATTGGCAATGTCAGCCTTAAATGCAGGCAATGTATCCATCTTTAAATCCTTTGCAGCCTGCACTTTCAGCTTATAAGCTATATAAAGTTGTAAGTAATTTTGCAGAGAGTTTTCTTTTGTTATATTCGCTTCCTTATTTTTATTGTAAGCACTTAAAAACTCTTGTTGCGATACCGCATGATTACCGTAAGTAAAAAGGGTTTGACTTTTAGCCGTAAAAAAAATGGACAAAAGTGTGAATAGCAGTAATAATTTTCTCATGCTGTTAGATGTTTTCAACACATTATTTATTGTGTTGGCAATTCGCTATTTGAAACTGTTTTAATTTTTGCATTGATCATATCGTCTATTTGCTCAAGGGTCAGTTTTTTGGCGATAATCCTTTTATCTGCGTCAAGTAAAAATATAGTGGGTGTTTGGGTTACATCATACAGTTGCTTGTAGGAGGGTCTTTTAGCATCTTCATTGGCTTTCTTTTGTGCTTCTGATTCATAAACATTAATCCAATTTTCCAAATGATGCTTTTTAATAAATTCATTCCAGTTTTCTTTTTCCCTGGTTTCTGTAAGTACGGCATAAATCTTTACGCCATCTTTTTTCCATTTTGCATTGTAAAGCGAATCCATAATCGGAAGTTCGGTTTGACAATGCCCGCACGTTGGGTCCCAAAAAACCACCACCGTATAGGGTGAACTTACAGAATACAAAGGCATTTTCACATCTGAAGTGGTTATTAATTCAAGGTTTGCAGCGGCGTCTCCAACGAGGTTAGACATCAACATGTACGCGCGATTGGATATAGTTGTCAATTGTTTTTCATTGAGCCAGGGTGACAATCCCTTGGAATGATATTTTTCAAATAAATGTACAAATACTGCATCCTGGCCCATGTATTTGGGATTGATGTATTCATCTGTAAGCCAGTTTAATAAAAATTTGTACATCTCCGGTGAAGATCTCGCCAATAACAATAAATAGTCTGCATCCTTAATGGTGGAATCTGGTGCAGGAGAAACTACTTCACGGAAGTACTTTTCTAATTTTGGTAAAAAAAACGGAGAGCGGATCACACGGTCGTCCATGAAAGTAACGCCGTCCCAATAATGCTTCTTATAATTTTGGTAATTTGATATAGAATCCTGTCTTGTTTTTGGATTGGCAATCAGCGGTTTTGAATCCGTTTTTATACCGGCAAAAAGAACGGCAAGCATTGAATTAGGATTGTCTTTTACAATTTGTTCCCGGTATTGATTCAGTTCAGCGTTTATTTTATTGTAATTTGCTTCATGTAAAACACTATCACTTTTTGTTGCGGAGGCATTAAAAGCATTTAACTCCTTTTGTAAAAGGGCACCTTTTTCTGTAGCTACTTTTTGGTATTTCTCAAATAAGATATTTTCTTTGGAACCCTTTACCACGCTCTTATTGATGAGGTCGGTCGTATCAATTTTAATTTCGATTAATTGTTCCTTATCAACCAAAAAATCGTAAAACTTATTTTTGCCGGGCATTACAACAGAATAAACACCAGGTAACAATTTCTCCTTATTCTGAAACACAGCAATTCCTTTTGAACTCATTGCTGCCGAATCCTGTACATTCATATTTTTGCCGTAATAATAAATGAGATAAGCCGTTCCCTCTTTATAATCCGGGGCTTGTAAAGTCACCTTATAATTTTGTGCACTGACAGTTTGCGCAAATAGAATGATGAGTGTAGAAAGAATTAATTTCATATAAAAAAGAATAAAATTTAGCTAACCAATGCAAGATATTTTCAATTAAATTGAACTAAATTGACTCCGGCCAAAGCGTCAATTGTGTTGCCAAAAACAATATGGCAGCCGACAACTTAATTGTAACAATGCAAAAAGTTTGAGGTGCAAAATACTTAACAAATTTCTTTCAAAATCATAATAATATGTTGACATTTTTGTTGATGGCATAGGAAAGAATAAACCTGATATACTATTTACTGTTAACAATCTTCACCTTTCTCCTTAACAAAAACTAAATTTGCCGCCGTGAAAAATAGAAAAAAATTTACCCTAAAAAATATACCTGTTACCGGATATGCAGCGGAAGGTAAATCGTTAGCGAGGTTGGATGGGAAAGTGATATTTATAGAAGGGGCAGTGCCCGGTGATGTGGTAGATGTATTTGTGACGAAAAATAAAAAGGACTGGGCGGAAGGAAAGGCATCCCAAATAATTGAATACAGCAAAGAACGTGTTACGCCTTTTTGTATCCATTTTGGCATCTGTGGCGGTTGCAAATGGCAGATGCTTCCTTATGGAAAGCAGTGTGAATATAAAGAACAGGAAGTACGCGATGTTATAAAAAGGATTGGAAAAATAGATGCACCCGTATTCCCGATTTTGGGGAGTGAAAAAACAATTCATTATCGGAATAAATTGGAATTTACATTTAGCAATAAAAAATACCTGACTTCAGTTGATTTAAAAGAGTTAGGTACAGATGAATGGCCCGGTGGCGCATTGGGATACCACGTACCAAAATTATACGATAAGATCATTGATATTACTGAATGCTGGCTGATGGCTGATGTCAATAATGAAATCAGGAATTGCATCCGAGAATATGCTATTGAAAACAACCTTAGTTATTATGACATCAAGGAGCATAAAGGTTGGTTGAGAAATATTATACTTCGTTATTGTACCACCGGCGAATTAATGGTGAACCTTGTTTTCGGAAATGAAAACGAAGAAGAACAAATAAAAATTTGTAATTATTTATTGGAGAAGGTGCCGCAGATTACTACTTTATTGTACACGATCAATACAAAATGGAACGACAGCATTTATGACTTGAATCCTGTAATTGTTACCGGTAAAGGGTTTGTGATCGAACTATTGGAAGAATTTAAATTTAAAATTTCTCCTAAATCCTTTTTTCAAACAAATACCAAACAGGCAGAAGTCTTGTATAATGTGGTAAAAGATTTTGCGCAACTTAGTGGAAATGAAATCGTCTACGACCTGTATTGCGGTACAGGTTCTATTGGAATTTTTTTAAGTAAAAACGCAAAAAAAATAATTGGTGTAGATGTAATTGAGGATGCGATAAATGATGCAAAAGAAAATGCCATTTTGAATGATCTTAGTCATACTTCCTTTTACGCAGGAGATGTAATTGAAATTTGCAACGATGATTTTTTTGCTCAGCATGGTCGTCCTGATATAGTGGTCATTGATCCGCCACGTGCGGGTTTGCATCCTAAGCTGGTAAAAAAACTGTTGGAAATAGCGCCGTCCAAAATGGTATATGTTAGTTGCAATGTAGCGACGCAGGCACGTGACCTGCAAATGCTTTCAGAAAAATTTACTGTTGAAAAATTGCAACCGGTTGATATGTTTCCTCATACACATCATATAGAATGTGTGGCGTTGTTGAGATTGAAAAGTGAAGAAATTTAATGCTTTTTTGCTTCAATATGCTTGGCTGGCGCAGGCCTCCGGCTTGTGACTGTTCGTCACTTAACGCTGTGTATCAGGATTTCCCACATTTTAAATAGCTGGTTTTCTTAAAATGTATGGTTCCTTAATTATTATTCAGCCAAAATAATTGACGACAAGTCACAGGTCTGGCTAACGCTTCAAAAGCTTTACTACCAAACTTGAGCAAGCGAATAAATACCAGGCATTTGTAAAATACTTTTTAAAATGGAAGTTACTTATTTTGTTCAAAATAGAAACGATCAGTCACAGCTCTGGCTCATGCTACAAAACGTTTCTACTATATCTGTGCCAGAGCAAACGCAGCTCAACTCATAAATTTATTCCAGCCAGAGCCGTAGGCTTGAAACATTTTGTAACCACGGATTTTAATCCGGGGAAAGGCATGACTTATAATTGAGAGCAGTAGGCTCTGCCCATATTCTCTTTTTCTAAGGACATAATATGTGCCGAACCTACGGTTCTCATTTTATTTTTCGTCATTTATCGACGGGTTGAAACCCGTCGCTACAATATCCATCGATGCTACGCATCTGCAAGTCCAATCTCATGCTGGTTGTTCGTTTCTTAAATTCAATAAAATATCTGGCATCGTAAAAATAAAAATTTTTTATTCGGTTAAAAGTATTCACGATAATTCACAGGTCTTGCTAAAACTTCAAAACCTTTGATATCAAACCTGAGCCAGTATGCGACCGTTTCTTAACTTAGGAATTTTTATTCCAGCAAGAGCTGTAGGCTCGATACATTTTGTAACCCCGGATTTTAATCCGGGGAAATACATGACTTATAATTGAGAGCTGTAGGCTCGGTGCATATTTCTTTTTTCTGCTGAAAAAGTATGTGTCGTACATACAGCGCTCATTTAATTTTTTGCCACTTAGTGACGGGTTAAAAGCCGTCGCTACAATATCCATCGATGCTACGCATCTGCAAGTCCATTCACGCGCTTGTTGGCCATCGCTTAAAATTTATGTTATAAAAAAATTGCTCATTTAAGATAATATATTTCTTTAAGAAATATCATTCCTTATTCTGTAATTTAGAAGTGACGAATTAGTCACAGGTCTGGCAAACACTGTAAAATCTTAGCTACCAAACCTGCGCCAACCAAAGCCATTGTAACCTTGTACAAATGGGGATATAGTGTAAATGAAATTAATATTATCTTTAAGCAATGAACGGTGCTGTTTTTAAGGTATTCATTCATATAGTTTTATTCTGTAACGGCTTTAATCTCATTTTTACAAATGGCGAAGACGTTTAAAATATATATCTGGAAAAAAGCCACCTTTCTTCGGTTGCTGCTACCATTAATACTGGGGATTATTTTGGAATTCTTTTTTAAATTAAATGGTTACTTAATCATCATTATTGCTATTTCTTTGGCGACTGTTATGCTGGTAATCAGCAAACTCCCGGAAGTTTTAAAATTTAAATTCCGTTTTTTTCATGGAGTCGTATT
>JBDTEF010000137.1:0-12008 GCA_039922615.1 Ginsengibacter sp. | reverse complement strand
GATGAAAGGCATATCAGGTATGATGATGTGTATGCATTAAAAAAAATAATCACCACTGAATTTAATATTGAAGGCAATCCCAGGGAGCAAAAATTTGTTGATCTTGTATTGGCCAATAAACCCGACCAGGTTACTTTAGTGCCAGATGCATTGGGTCAGCTAACTTCTGATCATGGCTGGAATACGATTGAGAATAAAGATTATTTAGTAGAGACAATCGCAATTTTTAAAAATGCAGGGATAAGAGTGTCCATCTTCGTAGATCCGGATGTTTCAATGGTGCAGGGCGCAAAAGAAACCGGTACAGACAGAATAGAATTGTATACTGAAAGTTACGCACGGGAATTTGCAAATGGGCGAAAAGATTCTGCCATTATCACCTACATTCAGTCTGCTCAAGCAGCTGTGGATTTGGGTTTAGGAATCAATGCAGGTCATGATTTGGATCTATTAAATCTTAAATATTTCGCAAAAAACATTCCCGGTCTTCTTGAAGTTTCTATCGGTCACGCGCTTATTACAGATGCATTATACTTTGGGCTGGAGAATGCGGTACAATTGTATAAAAGGCAGTTACAGTAGGGAGAAAATTATCAAAATTATTGTATCCATTTATTAATTTGTATGTTATGCGCACGACAGTAGCAGTCGGCACGCCTGGCGTCAGACTGCGGTGAATTTCACAGGTTTTTTTAAAATTTTCAACGACCCTTTTAATCATATACCGCGGTGCTGACCTTCGGTACTGACCGCTATTTTCAACTTGCCCTTACCGGTTGGTGTCCACCAACCGGAATATTTACAGAAAAATAATCTTTTAACAATTCTAAATAATCAAACCTTTTTTCATAAATGAACATATTGATCGGAGAAAAACATATTGATACAATTTGGACTTATTGACTATACATTTCAATTGGTGAGCGAACCAACCAACGAGTAATGACATTTTAAAATTTCTAAAATTTCTTTTTTGAATAAATGACATTATCAAATTCTCCGCGCTACTAACCTTGGGTGAAGAAGGCTATTGTAAATTGTTTCGATGCTTCAGTTCATTGCCTGCAAAAAAAAATCACCCCTTCAATTTCTTAAAAGGGTGATATACTTTCGATTAACAATTCTTAAAACAACGCTAATCCCTGCCGTGGCAATTCTTATACTTTTTACCACTTCCGCATGGACATAATTCGTTTCTTCCTATTTTAGGTTCTACTTTTACCGGTTCCTGGCGCATGTTTTCTGATGGATCATTATAATCATTCCCCTGTGAAAGGTACTCTGGTTCACCATCGCCTGCATTTGCGAATTCTGCTTTGCGCTGACGCATTTTACTCATGTCAGTCTTTCTCGCTCTTTCTTCCGTAATCCCTGTATTGGGCTGATTTTGCTCTTGCGGAATTTTACACTGAGTAAGGAAACCAACTATATCTTTATTGACCTGGTCATCCATCTGTTTGAAAGCACCAAATGCTTCAATTTTATAGATTACCAATGGATCTTTCTGCTCATAACCTGCAGTTTGCACACTGTGACGCAGATCGTCCATCGCACGTAAATGTTCTTTCCAGGCATCATCTATCAAAGCAAGAGTGATGCTCCGTTCCAACGCATTGGTAAGCTCTGATCCATTGCTGTCAATGGTTTTATCAAGATTGGCAACTGCCTGCATTATCTTTTTACCATCTGTAAATGGTACTGCCACATTGACTATATGACCACCCTGCTCTTTCCTGATATTTTTTATAATAGGTAATGTGTGTTCATTCATCGACTGGTTCTTCGCATTGTATTTGTCTTTTGCTTCGTAATACAACCGGTTTGCCAATGAAGACATATCACCTTTGTCTAATTCTTCCTTTGAAATAGCGGTATCCAGACCGAAATTCATTATTACTGCCAGTTTAAACTCTTCGTAATTATTAATTTCTTTAGCAGAATTAATAACACCTTCTGCAACGGAATAAAATGCATTATCCAGGTCCAATGCAAGCCTTTCTCCAAACAAGGCATGGTTGCGCTTACCGTAGATTACAGTCCGCTGCTTATTCATAACATCATCGTATTCCAACAATCTTTTCCTGATACCAAAGTTATTTTCTTCTACTTTTTTCTGAGCACGCTCAATGCTGTTAGAAATCATTTTATGCTGGATCACCTCCCCTTCTTTATACCCCATTCTATCCATTAAAGAAGCAATCCTTTCACTACCAAACATGCGCATCAGGTCATCCTCAAGAGATACGAAGAACATAGAAGAACCGGGATCACCTTGTCTTCCGGCACGTCCGCGCAACTGCCTGTCTACACGGCGACTTTCATGTCTTTCTGTACCCAAAATAGCCAGGCCACCTGCTTCTTTTACGCCGGGCCCGAGTTTTATATCTGTACCACGACCAGCCATATTTGTTGCAATTGTTACAGCGCCTGCAAGGCCTGCTTCAGCAACAACCTGTGCTTCCCTGGCATGTTGTTTTGCATTCAACACATTATGGGCTACCCCTTTTTGCTTCATCATCCTACTAAGCAATTCACTCACTTCCACACTGGTAGTACCCACCAGGATTGGTCTTCCTGCTGCAGTCATTTTTTCTACTTCATCAATTACTGCTTTAAATTTCTCACGCTTTGTCTTAAAAACCAAATCCTGGTCATCTTTACGTATTACAGAAACGTTGGTAGGAATAGAAACGACATCCAATTTGTAAATATCCCAGAATTCTGCAGCTTCAGTTTCCGCTGTACCTGTCATACCGGCCAACTTATGATACATCCTGAAATAATTCTGTAATGTAATGGTGGCATACGTTTGCGTAGCGCTTTCTATCTTTACATTTTCTTTTGCTTCTATTGCCTGGTGCAATCCATCTGAATACCGGCGACCTTCCATAATACGTCCTGTCTGCTCATCTACAATTTTTACCTGGCCTTCAATTACGACATATTCTACATCATTCTCAAATAAAGTGTAGGCTTTTAATAATTGCTGAACAGTATGTATTCTCTCCGCTTTTATGGAATATTCATTTAAAAGATTTTCCTTTTGTTCTAATTTTTCATCAGCAGAATCATTGCTTTTTTCTATCTCTGCCAACTTTACACCTATATCAGGCATGATGAAAAATTCCGGATCTTCTCCTGAACCGGTTATTAGGGTAATCCCTTTATCAGTTAATTGTACCTGGTTATTTTTTTCATCAATTACGAAATATAATTCATCATCCACGATGTGCATATTCTTCTGCTGATCACTAAGATAAAAGTTTTCTGTTTTTTGCAATTTAACTTTCATACCCGGTTCGCTTAGGTACTTGATCAACGGACTATTTTTTGGCAAGCCACGGTGTGAGCGAAAGAGTGCCAGGCCGCCATCTTTTGGGTCATCATTTCCTTCCGCAATTTTCTTCTTCGCTTCTATTAAAAATTGGCTGGTCACTTTCCTTTGTGCTTCCAATATTTTCTCTACTCTAGGCTTTAATGCATCAAACTCCTGCTTATCTCCACGAGGAATGGGACCGGAGATGATCAAAGGTGTCCTGGCATCATCGATCAACACACTATCTACTTCATCCACCATCGCAAAGTGATGCTTTCCCTGTACCATTTCTTCCGGGGAATGCACCATATTATCCCTTAAATAATCAAATCCAAATTCATTATTGGTACCATAAATAATGTCACTTCCGTATGCTTTTCTGCGCTCTTCACTGTTTGGCTGATGTTTATCAATACAATCAACAGTGAGGCCAAGCCATTCGAAAATGGTCCCGTTCCACTCACTATCACGACGGGCAAGGTAATCATTCACCGTAACAATGTGAACGCCCAAACCTGCAAGGGCATTGAGATACGCAGGCAATGTAGATACGAGGGTTTTACCTTCACCTGTTGCCATTTCAGCAATCTTTCCCTGGTGAAGTACAATACCACCAATCAACTGCACATCATAATGCACCATATTCCAGGTAATTTCTGTACCCCCGGCTATCCATTTATTTTTGTAGATTGCTTTGTCGCCATCAATAGTTATGTACTTTTTAGTAACACTAAAATTCCTATCCATCTCTGTGGCTGTGGATTTTAGTTCGGCATTGTCTTTAAATCTTCTGGAAGTTTCCTTTACTACTGCAAATGCTTCGGGTAAAATGTCCAATAAAATTTCTTCGAGTTTTTTATCCCTGTCTTTTTTTAATGCATCAATTCCCTGGTAAATGGCATCGCGGCCTGAAATATCGGCAGAATCTAAAAGCTCTGCATCCTTTTTACGTGTTTCAATTTCATTATCAATGTCGAGTAAATACTCTTTGATCCGATCGCGGAAAATTTTGGTTTTATTGCGTAGTTCGTCATTTGATATAGTTTGATATTGGTCGAAAAATGCATTTATTTTTCCCACGTAAGGCCTGATTACCTTTACATCTTTTTCACTTTTGCTACCACCAAATAACTTAGAAAGAATACCAGCCATATAGAAATTAGTTAATTAATTAATTATTATAAACGGTTTTGTCAATAATGATGCAGAAATAATTATTAGTCAAATTGACAGGGTCGCGAAGTTACATAAATGTTGCCTTTTATATTATTTTTTAAAAAAGGATTTAGCGTTTTGTTGGGGACGAAAAGCCAATAAAAAGGTGAAGGAAGGTAAATTTTTTAATGCGCAATACGATTACTTGCCTTATCAGAGATGAATAAAGAATAATTTGAATATTGTATCATTTTTGCCCGGTAAAATGGTAGTTAATATATTGAAAACAATAACCATTAATGGATTAATGAATTAATTACCATGCAAAATTTATAATAATTTTATTTAGCTCATACTCAATGGGATTCACTATCAGCAGATGGTCCATAACTTCCGGGAAGCGGAATATCATTTAATCTTAAATAAACACCGAGTTGAGCACGATGATGAATGATCTGGTCAAAGGCATGACGAATCATTTCATATCTTGTAAGATCCATTAATACTACATCTCCATTTTTTAACTGCCATTGGTCATCCATACTATTGACGTCAGCTTTCGCCAAGGCGTTTTTTCCTTTCCCGATATTTGCGGTTAATAAATTATCCAAATCGCCCTGGGCATTTATTACCGGCGGAGCGTAGTCCATGGTAGCAAAATTGACTTCGTTGGAGTTGATCGCAAAATCCATCCACCCTGGTAATTCTGCAATATGGCCGGCAAGTGCACTAAAATCCATACTCTTTGGATGCGGTTTCCATGTAAGTTTATCATATGGAACCAAAGCAATAAATTTCTTTGTTATGTCGGTTTCCCTGTCGAACTCCTTTTTTAATTCTGCAATAATATCCATAAATATGTTTTAAACTATACTTCAAATTTATTGAAAAATAGTATATGGAAAAATAAAAATTTTATTCAAAAAGGCCTTTGTTCAATTGTAATAAAGTATTGTCTTTATCCTGGTGCGAGACAAGAATCGAGATGTTATGCTGACTACCGCCAAAACTTACCATTCGAACGGGGATATCTCCGAGACTTGTAAAAATTTTAGCCAATACATTTTCAGTTTTAGCAATTTCATTACCGACTAAAGTAATAATTGTTTGTTCCTTATCTACTGTAATAGTACCGTAGGATTCCAATTCCTTTACAATTTCAGGCAGGTAAGTATCATTATCTATTGTGAGCGATACCGCCACTTCTGAGGTAGTCACCATATCGATAGAAGTCTGGTATTTTTCAAATACTTCAAACACTTTTCTTAAAAATCCGTAAGCAAGCAACATTCGCGTGCTTTTTATTTTGATAGCTGTGATGTAATCTTTGGCAGCTATGGCTTTCACACCTACACTATCAGATTGGGGTTCTATTAAAGTACCTTCTGCTTCAGGGTCAAGGGTGTTTCGCAATCTTACAGGAAAATTGAAATACTGCGCAGGCCAAATGCTTGCGGGGTGCAGAATTTTAGCACCAAAATAAGCAAGCTCGGCAGCCTCTTCAAAACTTAAATGCCTGATTGGATAAGTATTCTTTACCACACGAGGGTCATTGTTGTGCATACCATCAATATCTGTCCAGATCTCACAAACAGAAGCATTTACAGCGGCAGAGATCAGCGATGCAGAATAATCGCTACCACCGCGTTTCAAATTATCTACTTCCCCTTTTGAATTTCTGCAAATGAAGCCTTGTGTTACAAAAATTTTTTTGTCTTTATTCTTTTGCAAAAGTTGGGATAATTTGACTTTAAGGCCTCCTATCTGTGGTTCCCCATTTGTATCAATGGTCATAAAATCCAGCGCCGGTAACCATTCATGCTCAACATGCTGTTCACTTAAATAAACACTAAATATTTTGGTACTAAGCAGTTCTCCCTGCGCAAGAATATCTTTATTCAGCGCCTCACTATAGGAAATTTTTAAAATGATATTTAGAAATTCAAAATGTTCTTCAATTATTGTCCTGGCTTTTAAATATGCATCTTCCTGTGTAATTAATTGTAAAATAAAATTTTGGTAATGGCGCTCCATTGCGTCGATATGTTGCTTAGCTGTAGAACGATCTCCTTTTGCAAGAGATTTGCTAATTTGGGATAAAGAATTCGTAGTTCCACTCAATGCACTCAGCACCACAATCTTTGGTTCTTCATCTTTTGTCACCAGGTTTTTAATTTCTACCATTCTCTCGGGCTTTCCTACACTCGTACCGCCGAATTTCATCACTTTCATATATCTTTTCCAGGATTAATTTTTAAAATAAGATTTGCAAATGTAGGTATTAGCTATTGTTTGAAATGGAAGAAATTAACCTTGCAAAACGCTAAAAATATTTAGTGAGCATTAAAGTAGTTAAGATAAAATATTTTGCAAAAATTAATTAAAAACATGTAAAACAGTTCCTGCAATAATACAGTGATAAACAAAAAACCAGGAGATTAAAATCCTTAAAATTTTACTACTTTTATTACTTATCATTGCACTTATAATTATGACAAGAGAAGAGAAATTTATGGATGAAGCCATTCAGCTTTCAAAAGCAGGCATGGACAATAATGAAGGTGGACCTTTTGGTTGTGTCATTGTGAAGGATGAGGAAATTGTCGGAAGGGGATACAATCGGGTAACGGGTACAAATGACCCTACCGCTCATGCCGAAATGGTAGCCATTCGTGATGCCTGCCATCATTTGCAAACGCATCAATTGGAAGGCTGTGAGATATATACTTCCTGTGAACCATGCCCCATGTGCCTTGGTGCTATATACTGGGCCAGGCCTTCAAAGATTTATTTTGCCAACACAAGGCATGATGCAGCAGTAATTGGCTTCGATGATTCTATGATTTATGAAGAAATGAAAGCAGATATCAAAGACAGGAAAATTCCCATTATTAACCTGGGAAGAGAAAATGCGAAAGAGGTATTCGACAATTGGGCTGATAAAAATGACAAGATTGGCTATTGATTTTTTTAGGCGTAACAATATAAATAATAATTCAAAATATAACAGATCTATATGGCATGCAAATTCAGTCTAAATTTCAACGAACCTGCCGAAAGTGCGGTAATAAAAGCAAAAGATGCAGTCGAGTCTCAAAAGGGAACATTTAATGGAGATACAAATTCAGGGGATTTTGAATTGAATGTTTTTGGCAATAATATTAAGGGAAACTATTTTGTAGAAGGACAGACTTTAAATATTGATATTACCGATAAACCTTTTTTTGTGCCATGTAGTATGATAGAAAGTTTTCTTGCAAAACAAATAGGCTAAGCGATTACAAACTTTCATGATTCCTGATCAGCACTTTGTGAATTTTCTTAATTAATTCATTTATCTCAAAAGGTTTTGAGAGAAAGGCATCTGCGCCAAACTCATCAATTGCGGTCTCCCCAATTTGTGGATATGCGGAAAATACGATCACAGGAATATGTCTTGTATACGAATTTGCTTTCAACTTTTTACATGCCTCCAGGCCATCCACACCTGATAAAAAGACATCTATCAATATGATTTGTGGATTAAAATTAATGATGCACTCGGATGCAGCTTTCCATTCGCTATATACAGCAACTTCAAAATCTTTTTTTTCTAAAAATGATTTTACAATAGTTAAAAAATCTTTATCATCGTCAATAATTAATACACGAGGCATAAATGCTTACATTCAAAAAGTATGCAAATTTTTAAGAATTACCCTTAAAGATGAGTGTATTGTAAATCCCCACTTCTTTTTAACAGAATTTTCCTTTCTACCATTTTTTTTTATCTCACCGATTAATACATATGATAAACAATTTGTATAAAAATATCTGTTATTAAAAAAATTATTCAGAAAATTATCCCGGTAAATTTTTTGGTAAATTTTCCGGAAAACGTGTATCATTTTTAGTCAATATTTTAAAGTCATCCGCATGTTCAAGGCTATTAAACATTTCAAAAACTTCGGGGGGTAATGGTACTAATTTTCGGGTGGTAAGGTCGATCCAGGAACCAAGCATGATGCAACGTGCACAATTACGGCCTTTATAATCATAAATATTATGCAGGAATTCAAAAAACTGTCCATCTTCGGAAAGACCTTTCAATTGTAAGCTTACAGTTACGGGTTTCCCTAACATCACTTCTTTGAAATAATAAATATGCTCAAAAAATACGACAGGTCCAAGATTATACTTCACAAGCGCTGACTGGCTCAGGCCATTTTCAATCAAAAAAGCCATGCGGGTATGGCTCATAAAATTGACATAGGCAGCATTGGCGAGGTGATGATTTGCATCAATATCGCTCCATCGAATTTCAAATTCTTTTGTAAACATAATTTCGTTTTTATATAAGTTCAAATGTACTCCCATTTATAATATTGCAAAAAATAGCTAAGATGTAGCATTGCTTACATTTTAATTTTCAAGTTTCTTATAAAACTTAATTCTTTTCAAATTTGATTTTTTCACATGCCATGGTTAAACTTTTGGTTTAAAAACCTTCTTTCCAAAAAGTCTTTCTACACTTCCTTTTCTACATTCATTTTCTGATCCCTTCTTTTTCCAAAGTGAAAGAATGCTATCTTTTTCGATCTTTTTCCATGGAGATTTGCAAACAAGTATATTAACCCGATCTGCGATTCAATCTATTTAAATACATTCGCCATTCAAACTAATAGAAAGCATGAAGCCTACAATAGCATTTGTTACCGGCGGCTATTCCGGGGAAGCAGAAATATCTTATTTATCTGCAAAAACGATTGAGAAAAACATTGACCCTGAAAGGTTTGATTTTTACAAAATTGACATTACGACCAAAGGATGGTTTCATGAATTAAATAGCGGCGAAAAAGTAGCAATTGATAAAAATGATTTTTCCTTATTGATTAACAATAAAAAAATCCTTTTCGATGCAGTACTCATCGGAATCCACGGGACACCTGGTGAAGATGGAAAATTACAAGGTTATTTTGACGTATTAAAAATCCCCTATACTTCTTGCGATTGCGCTACTTCAGCAATTACATTCAATAAAAGATATACGGTAGCTGTCGCTTCTTTTTCCGGAATTCATGTAGCAAATTCTGTTTTATTATTCAAAGCAGATTATACAAGCCCTGACGAAAAAGTAAAAAAATTGCATTTCCCGGTCTTTGTAAAACCAAATAATGGCGGCTCAAGCATAGGAATGAGTAAAGTAGATGAGCCATCAGAAGAATTAGGTAAAGCAATAGAAAAAGCCTTCAAAGAAGATGACCAGGTTTTAATTGAAGAATTTATAAAAGGAAGGGAATTTACGATCGGTGTTTTTAAATCTAAAGGAAATATTATTCCATTACCTATCACTGAAATCATCACAAAAAAATCCTTTTTCGATTTTGAAGCCAAATACCTTGGCGCCAGCCAGGAAATAACACCTGCACAGGCAGATGAAGAAATAACCGGGCAAATAAAAGATACTGCCATAAAAATTTACCAGATCTTTAATTGTAAAGGTATAGTGCGTATAGATTTTATTTATGACGAAGAAAAAAAAGTGCCGTTTATGCTTGAGATAAATACAGTTCCCGGTCAAACAGCTGCCAGCCTTGTGCCTCAGCAATTAAATTATTTTGGCTGGAATTTAATGGATTTTTATACAGCGTTGCTGGAAGAATGTTTACCTCATTAAATTTATTAAATTGCACCGCATTAATTATTAACCGAAACCATTCATGTGTTTAAATTTATAGCCAGACAACCATTTATAGTCAATTTATTGGTAGCCATCATAGCTATTTTTCTCGTCGCATTTTTATTTTTTGAATCCCTGGGTTGGTTGACCAACCATGGAAGCTATTTAAAAGTGCCTTCCGTAATTGGAATGAAAACGAACGATGCAATAAAACAATTGGAAAATCAAGGATTCGAAGTAATAATAACCGACTCTGCCTTTGATGATAACCTGCCGTTGAACACAGTTAAAAAACAATTACCAGACCAGGGCTCAACGGTAAAAGTAAACAGGACTGTATTTCTGAACGTAAATCCTTACGCACTTCCAATGATTGAAATGCCAAAACTGGAGGGTCTTAGCTACCGGTTTGCAGTAGACAAATTATTAAAAAGTAACCTTAAATTGGGTGATACAACCATGCGACCTGATTTTATGAAAGGCTCGGTGCTTGATCAATTATTCAATGGTAAGAAAGTAGAGCCCGGAACAAAATTAATATGGGGATCTTCTGTAAGCCTTGTTGTGGGTGCAGGAGTAGAAGCAGTCCAGATTCCCGTTCCTGATTTGGTGGGACTTACGGTTACACAAGCGAAAGAGATATTAACGAGCCAGGGAATTGTGTTGGCATCCATTCTTACCTCAGGTAGAATTACGGATACTGCAAATGCCTTTGTTTTCAAACAAAACCCGGATGTGCTGGGTTATGAAAAATCACATGTTTATATTCAACCTGGCCAAACAATGGATATCTGGATTCAAATTGATAAGCCTGTATTAGATAGTACACAAAATAAATTATTAGCACCAGGAATTCCCCAAACTGAAATCCAATGACAGAAATATCACCCGAAGAATTAAAGAAAAGAATAGAAGCTGGCGAAAAACTTCACCTCTTAGATGTAAGAGAAGATCATGAAATTGCAGAATTCACCATTGGTGGAATGCCATTTTCATTGTCAAAAATTCAGACAATGCAAACAGAAGATATTGAACACCTCAAGGATGAAGAGGTCATTTTATTTTGCAGAAGCGGCAACCGCAGCAAGATGGGTTCAATGGTTTTAGAACAATTAGGTTTTAATAATGTAAAAAATCTCACAGGTGGAATGGTAGCCTGGCTGGAAAAATATTCAAAAGAAGCGGAGTAATTTACAACACTTTTATTGAAGGTTTTAATATAGGTACAGATCGTGACCTGTACCTATTTTCATTGTGATGTAACCTTATTATTGTTTAATAGTGACAGCATACCTTCAATTTTAGTAAATTTATTGTCTGAATAAAGAGTTAAATTCAGTTACCCTTTTTATGGTATCTTAAAACTATGCAGGGCAGCATTGTAAATAAATAAGCAAAGATGTCTGCAAATGAATAGCAAGAAAAATTAATTGTAAAGATTAAAAGCAAAGCAGAATATATTCTTGAAAAGGTATACAGTTTGCCTGGTTTTGAATAAAACTAGAGTTACACTTACAATTTTACTGTATCAAAATATCAACTTATTGATAGTACTCTAAAGGAAACTGAGATTGGAAATTATTTTAATGCCGAAAATGTTCAAAAGAAACAGAAAATTCCTAAAATATTCCCCTAAAACTTAATATTCACCGCTCCCATAAAATTAATTCCTGCCATGGGGAAATACGAATTTCCAACAGTCAATTTTCCATCAGCAATAAAATTGTAGCCATATCCGTTTGCGACATATTTTTTGTTCAACAAATTATTTACCTGGAAAATAAAGTCTATATTTTTCACCCAATCTTTTTTTAGTGAATATCTAATAGCCAGATTTTGCACAAAATAAGCAGGAATGGCCCTTTCATTATCTGAAGT
>JBDTEF010000136.1:0-4651 GCA_039922615.1 Ginsengibacter sp. | reverse complement strand
TCGTTGCCGGATTAATGGTGACCATTTTCAATGCTTCTATTTCCGTCAAACCATATTTAATACTTTTTGCAGCTTCCTGGTTGAGCCTTCTTGCCATCTCCGCATCATCAGAATTGATGGCTACATTCAATCCCACTTTATGCATGATACTTGCATTTTGTGGAATGGCATCCACCACTTCCATTTTATAATTCCACCAGTCGCTGAATGTGGATGCATTGGCTCCATGTGCTTTCATTTTGTCGGCCACTTTATATCCTTCCAAAATGTGGGTAAAAGTATTGAACCTGAAACCAAATTTTTCAGCAACACGCATTGCAGATACTATTTCACTTTGTACATAAGAGTGACAAGTGATAAATCGTTTTGAATTCATTATTTCCACTAATGCATCTAATTCCAAATCTCTTCTAACCGGTGCCAGTGTGCTATTTTTTGGCCGGTTATTGTACGCATTCATTGCTTTTTCATAATCTTTTGCACGCGTAAACGCATCCATCAAAACTTCTTCCACACCCATTCTTGTATCAGGAAAGCGATTGTTATTCCGGGAGGTTGTTCTTTTTACATTTTCTCCCAAGGCAAACTTGATAAATGGATCTGCACCTTTAAATTTCAGGGCCGTATCATTCACGCCCCATCTCAATTTGATCAATTGCGTTTGGCCACCAATCGTATTCGCACTTCCATGTAATATGTGCGAAGTAGTAACGCCACCGCTAAGCTGTCGGTAAATATTTATATCGTCAGGATTTAAATTATCTGCTATTCGTACTTCAGAAGTTACTGATTGGCCTCCTTCATTGATGGAGAATGCAGCAATGTGTGAATGCTCATCAATTATTCCCGGTGTCAAATGTTTACCTGTGCCATCAATTACCATGGCGCTATTATCACTTAAATTTTTTCCGATCGCAGCAATTTTTCCATTTTTTACCAATACGTCTGTGTTATTCAAAACACCCTCGTTATCACTGGTCCACACTGTTGCATTTTTAATCAGGATATCTTTCTGCTTTGGCATTTCATCCCAACCGTATGCACCAAAAGGGTAGGTAATTTTTCCAACCATTTGTTGGGCATCTTTCTTTTTAGAAGTGTCTGGTTTTGCATCATTTTCCTTTATCAATGTGGCAGTCCAGTAAACCATATTTCCAGCGGTATCCACGCCATTACCATTCCATACATCTCCATTGCTTATTCCGCTTAACCGAATCGCAGGTCCCAGGTTACCTCCTGCCATTGATCTCGCAGCCCGAACAATATCTATGCCTTTCAAACGTTGGTCAGGGGGCATACGGTCATCAACAGGTTTGAGGGCTTTGGTCACCGAGTCGGTTTTTAACCTATTCATTTCCTGCGTCGTCAATTTTACTGCAGGAGTTTCTTTCATCGCGATCACACCACTTTTGTTGTCGGTTTTTTCTTTGACAGGTATTACCGGGGAAAAATTAATTTTAACCATTTTCCCATCAGAAGAAAACTTGGTTTTTAATGTATCGGTAGAAATAACATTTGCAACATTTGCCGATTTTACATCTAATAGGTAAGAATTAGTGCCACCATTCATAGAAGTCACAACGAGATTATAAGATGCTGAAATTGAATTCCAATCATCTTCTTTTACACCATATTTTTCACCTTGTATCCAGTTTTGCAGGATAACTGCTTTGGTATCAAATACCGGGTGATTTGTAATGAAAAAGTTAGCTAGTTTTCCTGCTTCAATACTTCCTGTTTCATCATAAGCATTTACTAATAATGCAGGATTTTTAGTTAATGCATTCAATGCTTCTTTTTCTGAAAGCCCTGCATCTATTGCCTTTCGGATATTCGTCCAAAAAGTTTTGCTGTCTTTTAGCCCGTCTGAGGTAAGACAAAAATTGATATTCGCTTTTTCAAATGCTGCTGGATTTCCTGGTGCCATTTCCCAATTCTTCATATCCTCCAATGCTACAAATCTTGCATCGTTTGGATCTTCCACGTCCATTGGTGCCGGGAAATTTAACGGAAGAATGAAACTTGCCTTTGTAGCCACCATTTCAGGAATTCGCTGGTATTCGTCACCGCCACCTTTCAATATATATTTTACGCCGGCTTCATTTCCTATCCTGTCAGCACGAAGATCGGCCCACTTGTCATTTGCTTCGAATATCTGTGGTAATGTTTGATTATTATTCCAGGCCTCCAGGCTTATATTTTTTCCTTCACCTGCAGGTTTATTTTTGTACCATGCAGCATCAATATAGGTTTGCCGAAGTAATGCAACTACTCCCATTATTGAGGACGGATAACTTTGGGTAGAAGTGCCCCTGCTGAATGAATATTGTGCTGACGCTTTTTCCTTTAAAACGACCAGGTTATCTGCAAGGTTTGCAAGTGTCACCAATGTGCCGGTTCCTCTTGCAATACCATCTCTCTGGTGTGTAAGAACTACGCCGAAACCTGCATCACGCCATTGTTTCGCATCTTTATCATTTGCTGAAAAAAGATTAAATCCATCCACTTCAGGTTTCATGGCCTGGTTCCAACCTACAGGTCCTTTCGTATTGCTGGTTATTTGGGCAGGGGCATTATAATTATAAGCACCTGTGCGTTGCGGTAAGGCTATTCCATAGCTGCTATAAATATCAATAAAGGAAGGATATATATATTTTCCTTTACAATCAATAACCACTGCATCTTTTGGGATTGCTGCATTACTTCCGACAGATACAATTTTTCTATCCCTGATGATCAACGTGGCATTTGAAATGGTATTATTGGCGTCTTTAATGATCGTTGCATTTGTAAAAGCATAAACCCCGTTATCCGGATTGGCAATTCCATTTACCGGGAAGGTAGTCTGGGCATTGCTTGCAGTAAAAAAAAGTAGCAATGATAACAAGCCAAAGCATATTTTGGTGAAGGTAATTTTTCTCATTTACGTTGGGTTTTTTCAGGATTTGAAGATATAAATAAGTTATGTTTATCTTTATTTTTTTTTATAAACGGTACAAAATGAATTTAGCTCCATACATAGATCACACAGTTTTAAAGCCCACAGCCACACTTGCAGACATACGAAAAGCTTGTGAGGAAGCAAGGGAATATCAATTTGCCGCAGTATGCATTCCTCCTTTGTATGTAAATAAAGCAAAGGAATTCCTGGAGGGTAGTGAAGTGAAAGTTGCTACTGTCATTGGTTTCCCGTTTGGCTATAATGCCATCGAGGCTAAAGTAGCGGAGATTGTTTTGGCCATAGTGGATGGCGCTGATGAATTGGATATGGTAGCCAATATTTCTGCAATAAAAAATGGTGACTGGTCTTTTATCGCCAATGAAATAAACACGGTCATGTCTATTATAAATAGCAAAAACAAAGTGCTGAAGGTGATCATAGAAAGTGGTGTGCTCACTGATGATGAAATTATTAAATGCTGTGATATTTATGGAGTCGCCGGTGTGGATTATGTAAAAACGTCTACGGGTTATGCAGAGAAAGGTGCTACGCTACATGCAGTAAGGTTAATTAGAGCGCATTTGTCTGATGCAGTAAAAATAAAAGCCAGCGGAGGAATCAGATCGTATTCTTTTGCGAAAGAGTTGATTAATGCAGGTGCCAACAGGATAGGTTGTAGCAGCAGTGTCCAAATTGTGGAGGAGAGTAAAATGGCAAAAAATTAAACCAATATTAATAATAATCTTTAAAAGGAACCAGATCGGAAAAATCCGGCGAGTTTTACCTATTCGCCCTTAAAGACGCTGCTTTAATAAAAAATAGCTATAAAAATGGTAATCAATGCAACTAAATTTCCTTAAAAGGCTACTTTTTATTTAATATAATGCCAGCTTTTATACATGAAATTTTATTGACCTACTTTTAAAAACATAGGCAAACACTTCAACAATGAAATACTTTTTAATTATACTTTTTTTATTTTCGGCTAATTTCATTTTTGGACAAGTCAGTGATCCGAATGTTTTAGATTCTTCAGGAAAGAAAATCATTGTTTTTAAAGATTACCGCCTGGATATTATTGCGAGTAAAGAATCCGAATTAAATACAGCATTACTAAAGCAAAAGGCCCGCTCAGTGCGGGGTTACCGCCTGATGGTACTCAATACGAATGACAAGGAATATGCTTTCAAAGTACGAACAGAATTGTTGCAAAGATTCCCTGAACAAAAGCCTTACATGTGGTTTGCCAATCCATACATTAGATTGAAATTTGGCAACTTTCGCACAAAAGATGAAGCTGAATATTATAAAAAACAAATCAGCATCATGCTAAATGGAGCAAATATTTATTATTTATCAGAAATGATAGAAGTAGTGCCCGGAGATGATTTTGATCCTGATAATATGTAGGTTTTTTGAGGTTGTAGGTTTTGGGTTGTAGCTATTAGGTTTCTATGTATGAATAAAACCGACCATTCTAATAACGATCAGAGAAAATTAAATATGTACTAGAGAAAATCCAAAGGGTTGATGGAAACGAACTCCCTCCCGATTTTTCGGGAGGGCTGGGGTGAGGCTTTTTTTCTGATAGCTTGGTATCTTCACCAACCGAAATGGTTAAGGCACAATTTGAAACGGATTATTGTAATCTAATTTTGACCATTTTCAATTCTTACAAATACTCTTTTTACTAAAGAGATTTTGCTACCT
>JBDTEF010000135.1:0-16675 GCA_039922615.1 Ginsengibacter sp. | reverse complement strand
GCCATGGCATTGTTTCCAAGGCTGCCGGGTTATTAAATCCAAATCACTATTTATCTGTCGCCGTTTCTTATTTACTACAAAACCGGCCGGGTTGGAATAAAAAATCGGCTGTTGGAAAAACGGTTGTCACTACTCAATTGATTGATCACATTGCGAAAAAGCTCGGGCGGCAAATTGATGATGTGCCGGTTGGATTTAAATGGTTTGTTGACGGCTTATTGGATTCATCGCTTTGCTTTGGCGGAGAAGAAAGTGCAGGCGCATCCTTTTCGAGATTGGATGGAACTGTATGGACGACAGATAAAGATGGATTTATTCCTGCGTTACTTTCAGCAGAGATCATGGCGAAAACAGGAAAGGATCCCGGTAAAATATATGATGATCTTACCAAAAAGTTTGGTGAACCTTTTTATGATCGGATTGAGGCAAAAGCAACTGCAGAACAAAAAGAAAAATTGAGAAAACTTTCGCCGGAAATGATCCAACAAAAAGATTTAGCAGGTGAAAAAATTACAAGCATCCTCACAAAAGCGCCCGGCGATGGTGCGGAAATTGGCGGATTAAAAGTAAGTACAAAAAACGGTTGGTTTGCAGCAAGACCATCCGGAACAGAGGATATTTATAAAATTTATGCAGAAAGCTTTTTAAATAAAAACCATTTACAAAATATAATTAATGAAGCACAAAAGCTTGTGGATACGGCTTTGGAATAAAAAAAACTTTAAACAGGTATAAACCAATAGGGTATTGGATTACAAAAATATACAAACCACTATTACCATCAGAAACAGGCAATTTTATTTAGAAAAAATTTTACAGAATACCTGTTTTTATCAGCAATTTCCTGATTGATTTTATATGGTATTTCTTATTCCTTATTTCCAGGAATATTGCAGTAATTACAATTATTTCTCCGCCAGCACAAAATGATCCACTTTATTACTAATCGGTTTTATAGTTTTTAAATAAGCATACATAGATCTAAGATCAGCGGTATCAATGCCTGCATACATTACCCATGGCATAATTGTGTTTAACTGGCCAACTTTTAATGTTGGGTAATTAGTAGAATCATTATAGGCCTTGAACCTGGCTACAAAATCTTCTGCAGTCCAGTTTCCTAAACCTGTTTTTTTATCAGGCGTAATATTCGCGGAATAGGTAACTCCCTGGGGAAATTTAAAATCACGGCCACCACTAAATGCAAGGTCCATAATTATCTGACCCTTGTCAGCTTTTGTGTGACATTCAATACAACCGGAGGCATTCAGAAGATAAGCGCCATATTTTAAGGTATCGGATTTAGGTGGTTTTTGAACTAAGTGTGCCTCTCCGGGAATGGTATTAATAATAAAATTCATTGGAAAATCGACGGTATGATCAGGGACATTATGTTCAATGGATGGCAAACTGCGCACATAAGCTATGATGTCATAAATATCTTCTTTATCCATTTTCCCATAACTTTCATAAGGCATCAATGGAAACAATGCTTCCCCTTTGGCATTGACACCAGTAGTAATTGCGCGAAAAATTTCACCATCCGTCCAATTCTTCAAATGAGCCGGCGTAATATTCCTGGCATAAAAATTACCGGGAAATCCCATTTTCTTATCAAAAGTTTCACCTCCTTTTCCTAACGTTCCAGGTTCCGGGGGGCCGGAAAAACGGCTCCAATCCCTGGTAGAATGGCAATCCATACATATTGTCACATGATTAGCAAGGTATTTTCCATGAGCAATTCTCTCAGGAGTAGCATCTACATGCAGATCAGTAGCGGGGGCTACACGCGGTAATCCAAATTTCACGTAGGAGGCTGCTACTCCTATTACGATCACGATGATTACCAGGATAGTAAGAACAATTTTTTTCATTTATCTTCATTTTATGGGACACAAATTAATGAATTTTTGATATTAAATAATAAAATATCCTCTTCATAAAAAAATATTTCTACATAACCTGAATTGGGATGCAGAAAAAAAATGCGGAAAAAAAAAATTGGAAAATCGGGTAGGATAAATCAGGGAAATATTTAGGTAAGATTTTCAAAAATATCCCTCGTTACCTCAAATCTTTCATGATGAAAACCCTTGATTCCAATTTTAGATGCAGCCTCGGCCAGCATCACATGATCATCCAGGTATAGACATTTCTCTGGCGATTCCTGTGCTATTCCCAAAGCTAATTCGAAAATTTCCGGATCCGGTTTACGCATTTCCACTTCGCAGGATGATACAAAGGCATCAAAAAAGTCATGGAGCCTGAATTTTCTAATTCGGAATTGGTTGAGCTCACGGGCTTCATTATTGATAGAAATCACTTTCAGGTGCGGATGTCGTTTTTTCCAATTAATAAACCACGGTAACATATCAGGCAGTAGTTCGGACTGGGCAAACATGAACTCTTTAAAAACTTCCCTCGAAAAAATTCGTGGTTGATTAAAAACGACCTGGTCAAGGTACTCATCAAGGGTAATTTTACCCATCTCATACACATTGAAAATAAAATTATGATGAATATTCATTTCTTCATAATCAAAATCAAACTTTTTTGCAGCGGCCATTCTCGATTTATGTCCCCAGCCATTGGTAAGTAAAACTCCACCTATATCACAAAATAATACGTTGTATTTCAGCTTCATAAATTCGATTGCATAATTAATGGTTCAATTCTAATGCGGCCACTTTGGCCAGCCGGCGTAAATGCCTTTCCAACCCGGAAAATTCAGCAGCTAAAAAAGCGTTTACTAACTCTTCAGCAGATGCAAAGCCTGTGACTCTACCGCCAAGGCATAATAGGTTCATGTCATCATCTTCCACTCCCTGGTGTGCCGAGAAATAATCATTAATAAGGGCTGCCCTCACACCATGAATTTTATTACATGCGATAGCTGCCCCTACTCCACTTCCGCAAATGGCAATACCCCGGTCTACTTCATTCCTCGAAACAGCTTTGGCAAGCGGTATTACATAATCTGGATAATCATCAGTACTATCTGAATGAAATGCACCAAAATCAATCACTTCAATATCTTTCTCTTTCAAAAATAATTGAATAATATTTTTTAAGTCAAATCCTCCATGATCAGCAGCTATACCTATTTTCATTGATTATTTATTTACTTATTTCCTATTTCTTTTGAGATACGACAGTTTTTTCTGCCGGATTTACCTGGCCGGATTCCTGCAATTTCCACAAAACTGCACCGCCTTTTATTCCATCCTGGTTGCCTTCAATGCTAATATTCTTATCTAATTGAAAGGAAATAATGTCTGCATTTCCGCCGCTGATATACAAATGATCATAATTAAAGACAGTCTTTAAAACATATATGACCTTCTTCATGCGCTTATTCCACTTTTTCTTTCCTTTTTTCTTCAGGGCGTCATTTCCAATATAATCATTATAGGTTTTTTTCTTTGTAAAGGGATGTTCTGACATCTCCAGGTGTGGTAGCAAAATACCATCCAACATCAGGGCCGATCCAAATCCGGTACCGAGGGTGATTACCATTTCCAAACCTTTTCCTTTAGAGAATGTAAGTGCCTGGAAGTCGGCATCATTGATTACCATGGCCGGTTTAGAAAGTAATTTTGTCAAACTTTCTGCCAGAGGATAGTCACTCCAGGGATCCTCTCCTAATTTTGGGGCTGTTTTTACAACTCCATTTTTTACATATCCTGGAAAACCTGCAGCAATTTTATCGTATTCCGGAAATCGGGTAGAAAGTGTTTTGATCACTTCCAACACTTTTTCAGGGGTGGATGGATCCGGGGTTTTTTCTTTCTCATATTTACCCACATAATCCCCCGTTTCGGTGATCACCGCTTCTTTTATGTGTGTTCCGCCAATATCAATACAAAGTATTTTTTCACTTTTATTTTCCATGATTTAAATTAATTTATTAGTTTAAAGTTAGTTTCTTTTTAATGACCTGCAATCAAATCGGCAAACTGAATTGTCTTTTAGAAAAGAGGAATATGATTTCCATAAAAAAGGCGCAATAAATGCGCCTTTTTTTTTAAATAAAAACATAATTATTGAGGTAATAAAACTTTATCTATTACATGATAAACGCCATTGATCGCAAATTTATCTTTCTGAACTGCCTGAGCTGGTGCACTTCCAAATGGTACTGCCGCACCTGCATAACCGGTAAAAGTTAAGGTAGCTACAAAAGGACTACCCGGAGCGAATGTTGCCTGGGCCAATATTCCCGGATGAACTGCAACTCCTGCATTCACCAAAGTGGTCACCAATGTAGGTGTCGTAGCGAAATTATTGGAAAATACCCTGATATTAGGTTGAAAACCAGCAGGTGTATTTGTGGCAAGGAAATGATAAGCCATCAAACCCTTTACCAATGCAGTCGAAACATTGTTGGTACTTAGGAAAGCCGGCCCCGCAGCAACAGCACCATTACCGGTTGCAGTCGCGATGGCCGTATCCATTGCAGTAGGATTAGGAACCTGTGATAAATAACCTTGAAAAGCCAGGCCGAATATCAATGTTTGAAAGGCCGCATTATTGGGTGCCAAAACCGTCATGTTCGTAACGCCATAGCCCAATAAAGAATCCAGTTTGGCAAGACCAGATTGTCCGCTATCTGCCCTGGCAATTGCTGCTTTAAAATACGCCAATTCGGGATTGGCATACATTGCATCTCTCAATACCTGTGAAGCAGGAGAAACTACCGCTGCCATTACGTGAATTACACCATTTCTAAATTTATTATCTGCTTTTACCACAGGAATTGTATTTGCCCATACATTGCTACCTCGTTTAGATAAAAATACAGACATCTTTAGTGGAATAGTTGTACCAGGCAATACGCCGATAGTGATCGATGTAGGCAATTGTATATTAGGAAATGTTTCCGGTATTTTATCAGATGTCCATTGCTCACCTGGTATCATGCTAAATTGAACTATTCCGCCAACACTTGAAATAGGCAAGGCGTTGATGACATCTACGGAAGGGATACCAGATGCTATAAAAGCAGCGTTATTTGGTAACAATATTGTAAATACTTTGGAGCTGTCCATCAGCAATGGCAACATCCCTACCCGAGTAGCGGCAGCTTTATAAATGCTGTAATCAGGATTAGTACTTATTTCCATACCAAGACTGGTTCCTACCGGATTTGAATCCGGGATAGGAATAGGTTGTGCGTTCGGCAAATCTTTGTTACAAGAGGCTAAAATTACTACCGCTCCGAGCAAAAGAAAGATATTGGCCGATTTATATTTTTTTAAATTATTTATTTTCATATTATTATTTTAAGATGTTTAATAGGTGATTAAAACATGTTATACCCGATAGCGAAGTAATATAAACCACCGATAGTAGCATTTCCAAATCCATTGCGATAATATTGGTTCAATAAGTTAGTTCCACCTAATTTCAATAATACTTTTTGAGCAGGCAATTTATAGCTGACCTGTGCATCAAGGGTCTGAAAAGCCGGCACAATACCTGTTGCAAAATCACTTTGGAAGTTTACATCATCCTGCCAGCGATAAGTAAAATTAAATCCTACTCTATCCTGGTAACCAAAACCAGTATTGCTGAAAGTAGCTCCTGCTCTGTATTTCGGTGAATTGAAACCAGCAACAAAACCATCAGGTACATTATTCAAATTGTCAGATGAAGCATTAGCAGATAAAGCGAAATTGCTGCGGAAAGAATAAGTAAGACCGATTCCATAACCATAAGTAGTTACCTTATCCTGCACATTTGTTGGTACTGAATAGGAAGTTGCCAGGGCAGGATTATTCAGGTTAGCTTTAATGGTAGCAGCATCTCCGGTTGTAAATATGCTTGCATCACCATTTACTGATTGGGCGATTAATCTACGGGTAATAAAGTCATTGTATATACCATAATATCCATAAATGTCAACTAACAATCTCTTTTCAGCCAGTAGTCCTTTATAACCTGCTTCAAAAGAATTTACTGTTTCTGCTTTGAATTTAGGCAATGTCACTGCATCCGGTTTGCCGGCAAATAAATTATTATTAATTGCGTAAATCGGGTTAGAATTGAATTTGTAGAAAGTAGCAAAGCTGGCTACACCACCGATCAGGGCAGTACCACCACCTACACGTAAATTAATGTATTGCTGTTGGGTAGATCCAAAACGATAAGCCTGCTGATAGGAAAGACGGATATTATTATCTTCCGCTATTTTTATTACAGCAGAAAATCTTGGTGTAAATCTTCCATCAAAATTGTCATTTTTATCATAGCGTGCAGAAGCGATCAATTTGATGCGATCATTTGCAAAACGCTTTGTTAGCTGTGCATAAGCACCATATTCATTGATAGGAATTTTTCCACTGGAATCAGCAAACAACGTTCCTTCTGAATTCAATACATATCTTTTATAGTTAGCACCCACTAAGATATCGACTACTTTTTCTGTATAAGGAGTCAGATCATATTGGCCTTCCACATTGTATAGGTTTGTTTTATCTACAAATAATCCGCCACCCCTGGAGATAGGAATGCTTCTTACTTTATTAAAGATATTATTGAATATTGGAGATCCGGCATCTGGTCTGCCTCTGTCAGCATATGCCCTCGCGATCTGGTGTGCAGCCATATCTGAAGAGCCCCCAACTTTTGCGCCTAAGAATGACGTGGCATATTGGTAATACCAGCCATCTGCGGCAGTACTTGATTTCCAGGCTTCATTTAGTAATCTTGTTGTAACAGTTGCGTTATAGGATTCACCCGCATCTTCCTGTGTAGTGTAAGCTCTTAAAAACCATTGTGGATTTATCAATTCTACTTTGTACTGGCCAATTTTCAAATTCAACAATGAGTACCTGTCACTACCGGTATACACAGTATTTCCTGTACCGAAATACGCAGCAGCATTTAGTGCAGTCCGTGTGGTCAATTTATAGCTGAGCATACCGGAAACCTTTGCATTCACTGTATTTGGGTTTAAAATTTCATTTTCTCTATATCCCGTTCTGGAAACAGGAATAGAAGCGGGCAATGCATTTACATAAGGTGCATAGAATGGAGCTGCAAGCGCTAATTTATTCAGCACTGCTGAACGAATATCTGCAGTAGTTTCGTCACCATAAGTATTTACCCCATCATAGTTAGGATCAGTTTGACGATCTCCCTGCTTGATTGCGCCCGTAGTACCTAACCTGTCATAATCACGGTAATCATTGGCAACCCAATCTTTGGCCTGTACCAATTCACCTGTTACTTTAAAAGCGAACTTCTCACTTAATTTTTTAGCCCACCGAAGATTCCAGTTGTAATAGGGAGAAACATCGCGGCTTTTATTATCAATATTCATGATACCCGTTTTCACCTGGAATGATAAGCCCTGGTATTTAAACGGGTCTTTGCTGGATATGATTAAGGCACCATTCATACCTCCCGGGCCATAAAGAGCAGACGATGCTCCAGGCAAGAGTTCCACGCTTTCAACATCCAATTCACTCAGGCCTATTATACTACCAACAGAGAAGTTGAGACCTGGCGCCTGGTTGTCCATGCCATCTACAATTTGATTCAAACGAAGGTTACCGCTTCCGTTGAATCCACGGGTGCTTGGTGAGGCAAAAGTCAGTGAAGCATTTACCACATCCACACCTTTCAATTTAGAGATCATGTCATAATAAGAAACTGCAGACGTGTTGCGAATATTCGCCGCACTGATTCTTTCAATGGTGACCGGTGATTCTAATATTTTGGATGGCGTACGTGTGGCTGAAACCACCACTTCCTGCCCGAGTACACTTGCAGGGGTAAGATTTTCAGAAACGAATTGTGCCGCATTGTTTACAATTACTTCCTTGTTTTCATAGCCAATGGATGAAATGACAATGGTTAAAGGAAATGATTGGGTTACCGATAATGAAAAGTTTCCTTTATCATCGGTAAAACTACCGGAGCCGGACCCTTTAACAGTTATGGAAACCGCAGGTACAGATTCGCCTGTAGCACTATTTTTTATGTTTCCTTTGATGATATTACTTTGAGCATTTGCGCCTATTGAAAATAAGCAGACGATAATGGCAAATGAGTAATATTTGAAGAATTTTCTCATACTGATTAATTTGGTTAGTGAATTAAGAAGCAATATAGTTTTCTATTTGTTATAAAATGTTTTTTTTAATTCTTATTTTTCATCAATCATAATTTTTTTTATTAAGGTTTAAAAACTTTGTTTTTACATTCGTGGATAATTATTTCATTATCCAATTTTCAACATCATGAACAATAATCTTTTTCCTGGTCAAACTTCTTTTTACAAAGGAAAAGTAAGGGATGTCTATACCATTGAAGATCGTTTTTTGGTGATGATGGCAAGTGATCGTATATCTGCTTTTGATATAATATTACCAAAGACAATACCTTTTAAAGGACAAGTATTAAATGAAATAGCTGCTTACATGTTAAAAGAAACCAACTCAATTTGTCCTAATTGGTTACTTTCTGTCCCTGCGCCTAACGTTTCAATTGGAAAAAAATGTACACCCTTTAAAATTGAAATGGTTGTAAGAGGAAACCTCACCGGCCACTCCTGGCGGGAATATGCTACGGGAAATAGAATATTGTGCGGAGAAAGAATGGCAGATGGGTTGAGGGAAAACGATTATTTTCCTGCACCAATCATCACTCCATCCACCAAAGCGGCAGAAGGCCATGATGAAGATATCAGTAAAGCAGCCATCATTTCGCAGGGAATTGTTGCAAAGGAAGATTATGAAAAATTAGAGAAATATGCCCTGGCCCTTTTTGAAAAAGGAAAACAATTAGCAGGAAACAGGGGTTTGATACTTGCAGATACTAAATATGAATTTGGCAAATTAGGTGAAGAAATTTTACTTATCGATGAAATTCATACACCTGATAGTTCACGATATTTTTATGCCGATGGATTCAATGAAAGACAGGCCCACGGCCAAAAACAAAAACAATTAAGCAAAGAATTTGTAAGAGAATGGCTGATAGAAAATAATTTTATGGGAAAAGAAGGTCAGCAGGTTCCGGAGATGACAGAGGAATGGGTATCTGTTATTCAGGCGAGGTATGTTGAATTATATGAAAGATTAATTGGTGAAAAATTTATTCCGCTGAAACTGAGTGAGGAAGAAACGATAGAAAAAATCGAAAAAGAATTGGATACACTTAGACAAGCATTGTAGCATAGTCAAAAAAACCGGGAATTAGAAATCCAATTTAAAAAATAACCAGGTTTCACCAAAAGTTAGTACAATTTAAGACACTATGAAAAAATCCTTTTCTTTATTTTTTTTTGCATTTTTATTAGCTCCGTTACAATCTTTTGAACAAAATAAAAATGACAATTTATTGCAGTATGTAAACCCGATCATCGGAACGGAGAAAATGGGTCATACTTTCCCCGGCGCTACGGTGCCATTTGGCTCTGTACAATTAAGCCCGGATACCGATACGATTCCCTATGCTACCAATGGAAAATACAATCCGGATGTCTATAAATACTGCGCAGGTTACCAATATGATGACCCAACGATTGTAGGATTTTCTCATACGCATTTTAGTGGTACAGGACATTCAGATTTGGGCGATTTCTTAATCATGCCTACAGTTGGCAAACTACAAATGAATCCCGGCACAGCTGACCATCCGGAAGATGGTTTTCGATCCAGGTTTTCACATGCTACGGAAGTTGCTGAAGCCAATTATTACAAAGTAAAATTGGAAGATGATAATATTATCGCAGAGATGACGACAACCACCCGTGTAGGATTTCACCAATATACCTTTCCTGCGACAAAAGAGGCACATATCATTTTGGATTTGATGCATGGAATTTATAACTATGATGATAAAAATGTATGGACTGTGGTAAGGGTGGTAAATGATTCTTTAGTTACAGGATATCGACAGACAAGCGGTTGGGCGCGCACAAGAACTGTTTATTTTGCTATGTCATTTTCAAAACCTTTTAAAAATTATGGCGCTGAAGATTTTTCTAAAAAAGAACCTTACAGGGGATTTTGGGGCAAATTCAACCAGGGTGACAACTTTCCTGATCTGGCTGCAAGGCAATTGAGAATGCACTTCGATTTTGATGCGAATGAGGGAGAAAAAATAAAAATAAAGATGGCGATTTCCCCGGTGAGTACAGTAAATGCATTACAAAATATGAAGGAAGAAATTCCTCATTGGGATTTTGACCGGGTAAAGAAAGAAGGGCAGGAAAAATGGAATGATGAATTAAATAAGATTCGGGTGAAAATGGATTCCAAAGAAAACATGATTAATTTTTATACGGCCATGTATCATGCCTGTCTAAGTCCTACTGTCTATATGGATGTCAACAATGATTACCGCGGCCTCGATCAGAATAATCATAAAGCAGACTTTACCAATTACAGTACTTTTTCTTTGTGGGATACTCATCGCACCTTGCATCCTTTATTCAATATTATTCAAACCAAAAGAAATAGCGACATGGTAAAATCCATGCTGGCCCATTATGATCAGAGCTTACTACACATGCTTCCCGTATGGTCAGAAGGAGCAAACGATACCTGGTGTATGAGTGGCTACCACAGCGTTTCAGTAATTGCAGATGCTATCATAAAAGGTAATTATACCGGCGATGCAAACAAAGCGTTGGATGCGTGTATCGCTACGGCTATGCATAGGAGTTATGAAGGTATCGGAGAATATATTGACAAAGGATATGTGCCATCAGATAAAAATGGCACTTCGGTTTCCAATACATTGGAATATGCTTATGATGATTGGTGCATAGCACAACTAGCCAAAAAATCAGGCCGGACAGATGTATACAATCAATTTATAAAAAGATCAGAAAACTGGCGGAATGTTTATGATGCTGCTATTGGATTCATGCGTCCAAGATTAAGTGATGGTTCTTTTAGGAAAAATTTTGATGTGCTTGAAACAGATGGCCAGGGCTTCATTGAAGGCAATGCCTGGAACTATAGTTTGTATGTACCGCAAGATCCGAAAGGATTAATTAAAATAATGGGCGGAGAAAAGAAATTTATTCCTCATTTAGATTCTTTGTTTACGATGCATCTGCCGGATGAGTTTTTTGAACATACAGAAGATATTACCAGGGAAGGTATCATCGGTAATTATGTACATGGAAATGAACCTGCACATCACGTTGCTTATTTATATAACTGGACATCCGCGCCGTGGAAAACACAGGAACGTGTGAGAATGATATTGAAGAAGCAATACCACAATGGTCCCGGTGGGTTAGGCGGCAATGACGATTGCGGACAAATGAGTGCCTGGTACATTATGAGCACATTGGGATTCTATCCTGTAGCGCCCGCATCTGATCAATATGCAATCGGCAGCCCGGCAGTCAATGAGGCTGTCATTAATTTAGAAAATGGTAAAACATTTATTATAGAAGTAGAGAACCAAAGTGATAAAAATGTGTTTGTAAAAAAGATAGCATTAAATGGTAAACCTTTAACTGGATGGTTTTTAAGCCACTCCGATATTATGAATGGCGGGAAGATGGTGTTTTATATGAGCGATAAGAAGTAAAATATGCCAGGCAACCTATTCTAAAAGATGAAATAAAATCATGAGCAAGTAAGTTTGAAATTTGATAAGGCTTGTATTCCATGTACATTCAGCATTGTAGAAGCGGGAAGTTTAGCCGTCGTTTTGTCTTTCGATCTACGAGATTACCTCACTTTCCTAAAGATTAATAATTAGAGAATGCTTATAACCTTCCTTTTAAAATAAAATAATTAATGATGAAACCCCTTGGCCGGGAGACCAAGCGGGGGCTGCTACACAACTATTTTGAGCATTAGAGAAGCTGCGAGTTTAGCCGTCGTTTGATCTCTTGACCAACGACATTCGCACACGTCTAAAGATTAATAATTTGAGAATGCATAAGCATTTTCTCTTTAAATTTAAGATATTCAAGGACCCGTTGGTCGGGATATCAGACGGGGGCTGCAACACAGCTATTTTGAGAATTAGATAAGATGGGTCTTCAGCCATCGTTTAGTCTACCGAACAACGAAATTCACTCAGATCTAACGATTAATAATTTGAGAATGTATTAGGATTTACACCGACGACACTCGTTCATTTATTGAATCACCCTGTTAAAAACTTTTAATCTCTTATTCCACTATTACTACCATATCAAACTTTCTTTTTCAAATTCCTTTTACTATTGGCCTTTACATACAAAGAACTTTCTGATAGGTTGGTAATACACAAAATGCTGTTCACCAATTCCCCTGGTTAACAGGCAAAATGTAATTATTGTCTATTTATGTAAAATAAGAATTTCTAAACAAAACGCTTGATCAACCCTTCCATTGGACTTTTATAAATATTACCCATTTGGATTCCATATTGTCCGCAAAGGTTTTCAATTACATCTTTGAAACCAAATGCAACACCTCCTGTAAAATGAACAGGTAATTTGGAAGCTTGTTTATATTTTATTATGTGAGCAGTAAAGAAATCATCCAATCCATCTTCAATAATATTTTCTATCATATAATTTCCGCGGTTTTCTGCCAGGAAGATGGCAAATGATGCCAGGTAACGGTTTGGCAAAGGTTTTTTGTACACAGCTTCAATGATCTCCTGCCCTGTGGTGACAAATTTAGCATCAAACCTAGCTCTTAGATCAAGATCAAAAATGCCATATAGAAAATGTTGAATGACCATTTTACCGAGATATGCGCCACTTCCTTCATCACCCAAAATGTAACCTATACCGGGACTATTGGTTACAATTCGTTTTCCATTATAATAGCAGGAATTGGATCCCGTACCCAGGATGCAGGCAATTCCCTTTTGGTCTCCACAAAGTGATTTTGCTGCACCCAACAAATCATTTTCTACGACAACAGTAGTTTTGGGAAATAATTTCCTGAAAACACCTTTTACCATTTTACTATTTTCAGGACTTTTACAACCTGTGCCGAAAAAAAATATCTCCATAATTTCATTTGCCATCAGATGGGGAAGCACTTCATTCCGGATAATTTCTTCTATTTCCTTACTGTTTAAGAAATAGGGACTCATTCCTTTCGAGGTAAAAATCAGGGGATTACCGTCGGTGAGGAGGCACCATTCTGTTTTCGTAGAACCACTATCTGCAATCAATTTAATTTCACGCATGTTTATGTCAGGTTAATTAAGGAAATTTGCCATTCTAAAAAAATAAAATTAGACAATAAGAAGTGTATGCGCAATAAAAAAGTCCAGATTTGGTTTCCATTAATCCTAAGTCTTGGCGTAATAGCAGGGATGTTTATCGGTTACAGAATTAAGGGAAATATGCCTGATAATGGTATTTTTTTCCTTCAAAAACAAAAACCGGTGCAGGAGGTTCTTGACCTTATTGATAAAAAGTATGTGGACAATGAAAATGTGGATTCCCTTGGTGGCCTTGCAATCCAATCCATTCTTTCATCCCTTGATCCGCACTCCATTTATATGCCTGCCAGGCAGCTAAAGGAGACAATGGAAGATTTACAAGGCCTTTTTTATGGCATAGGAGTAGAATTTAACATTCTAAATGATACTACTAATATTATCAATGTACTTGCCGGAGGACCATCTGAAAAAGCAGGTTTAAAATTAGGCGACAAAATAATTTATGTGGGGGATTCATTAATTGCCGGAAATCATACATCATCAGAAACGTTGAAAAATTTACTCCGTGGCGCCGGTGATAGTAAGGTATCAATTACCGTGTTACGGGGGAAGGAACAGAAGAAAATGAATATTACCAGGGGAGCCATACCATTATTTAGCCTCGATGCTGCCTACATGATCACCGATACCATTGGCTACATCCGTTTGAATAAATTTTCAGAGAATACCTATAAAGAATTTATGGGTTCAATGGAAAAGTTGCAGGCCAAAGGAATGAAAGCATTAATATTTGACCTGAGGGATAATGGCGGCGGCATACTTACAGAAGCCACCCATATTGCCGATGAATTTTTAAGTGGAAATAAATTAATTACTTACACAGAAGGCGTCCATTCACCTAAAAAAGAATACCGCTGCGACAAAGAAGGGGTTTTTGAAACGGGTAAATTAATCATTCTTGCCAACGAAGGCACCGCTTCTGCCAGTGAAATCTTAATCGGTGCTTTGCAGGATTATGAAAGAGCCACTATCATCGGACGCAGGACATTTGGAAAAGGTCTTGTGCAGGAACAATATGAATTAAGTGATGGTTCCGGATTACGGCTAACAGTGGCGAGATATTACACGCCACTTGGACGCAGCATTCAGAAGTCATATGCATCAGGTGCCGAGGATTACAGCAATGATATTTTAAACAGGTATAAGCATGGAGAAATGTCTAATGAAGATTCCATAAAGCATACCAATGAAAAGCAGGTAGTGACCTCATCAGGTAAAGTACTTTATGGTGGCGGCGGCATTACACCTGATCTATTTGTTCCTGTTGATACCAATGGATTTGATAAACCAATGATGAAAGCGTTGATTTCAGGAACAATCAATCAATTTGTGTATGTAAATTATTTGCACAATCAGCATGAATTTTCATCCTTTACCTCGCCTAAAATATTTAAAGATAAATACGTTGTCAATGACACGATCCTGAAAAACTTTAAAGATTATGCAGAGAAGGATTCTATTTTTCTTAATTTCAGCAATAGCAGCCAAAAAATGGAAGCTGAAAGACAAATTAAAACATTGACAGCAAGGCAGATTTGGCAAACAGAAGGATTTTATGAAATAAGTAATTCTTATGACGCGATCGTCAACAAAGCATTGTCATATATTTCAGGGAATACTGAGAAAATTGCCAAAAAATAAAGTCTTTTTTGATTTCAAAAAATTAATTTAATCTAAAACCTGTTTAGGTTAATCAACTATTAACCAAACCATAAATAATACCATATGTGGAAAAATAATATTTTAGAAACGATCGGCGATACTCCCTTGATCAAATTGAACAAGATAACCAAAGATCTTCCCTGTACGGTACTTGCAAAAGTGGAATACTTTAATCCTGGAAATTCTATCAAAGACAGGATGGCCTTAAAAATGTTGGAAGTAGCTGAAAAGGAAGGCAAAATAAAACCAGGAGGAACCATTATTGAAGGTACATCCGGGAACACCGGAATGGGCCTGGCATTGGCCGCCTGTATCAAAGGATATAAATGTATTTTCACCACAACAGATAAACAATCCAAGGAAAAAGCAGATATTTTAAAGGCGGTTGGAGCTGAAGTAATTGTTTGTCCAACGAATGTAGAGCCGGATGATCCACGCTCCTATTATTCAGTTTCTAAAAGGCTGTCTGAAGAAGTACCCAATTCCTGGTATGTGAACCAGTATGATAATTTGGCGAACCGATTGGCGCATTATGAACAAACCGGTCCGGAGATATGGGAGCAGACAGAAGGTAAGGTTACACACCTTGTTGTGGCTACCGGCACAGGTGGCACAATCGTGGGAACAGGCAAGTATTTGAAAGAAAAAAATTCTAATATAAAAGTTTGGGCAATAGATAGTTATGGCTCATTACTTAAAAAATATTTTGAGACTGGAGAAGAAGATGCAAATGAGGTATATCCTTATATTAGTGAAGGCTTTGGTGAAGACTTTGTACCAGCTAATTACGACATGCAATACATCGATGAGTTTACAAAAGTAACTGACAAGGATGGCGCGGTGATGGCAAGACGTATTGCAAAAGAAGAAGGATTATTTTGTGGATACAGTGCAGGAAGTTGCCTGCAGGGATTGATGCAATTGAAAAGTCAACTCAAAAAAGATGATGTGGTAGTTTGTATTTTTCATGACCACGGCAGCAGGTATGTTGGTAAAATTTACAATGACCAATGGATGATGGAGCGCGGATTTTTGGAAGTAAAAACTTTTAAAGATTTGGTAAACGGCCGTGGTTCTGCGAAATTGGTAACCATCAAACCAGACCAAACTGTAGCAGAAGCCATTGACCTGATGAAAAAATACGACATAGAAAATATCCCTGTAATGAATGGTGACGGAATTGTGGGATCACTAAGTGAAGGCGGATTATTCAATAAGATTATCAACAATCCTGCAATAAAAGATGAAACCGTTAGTTCGGTAATGGAAGACGCCTACCCTACTGTTTCTTTTGAAATGCCTGTAGATAAGTTAAGTCATTTAATCTCCAAGCAGAATGGTGCGGTGATCAGTAAAGATGAAATGGGCAATTACCACATTGTGACGAAGTATGATATCATTCAAGGGTTGGCTAAATAATGATGAATGCTGAATGATCAATGATGAATTCAATTAAATAATATCCGATTGTCGTTAGTGGATAAATCAAAAGCTTTGAATAGTAATTTTCTGAGTAAGAATATTTAGTTATAACATGTATTTTGGTGTTTTTCATTCATAATTCATAACTCATAATTCATCATTTAAAAATATGATTCATCATTAATCCAAATGCTTTTTACTCAAGAAAATTCGCCAACTAAATCCTATACCCGCATCATCTCTTTAGTTCCTTCATTAACGGAATTATTACATGATCTTGGATTGGAAGAAGAAGTAATTGGAATCACTAAATTTTGCGTTCATCCGGAAGTATGGTTCAGAACCAAAACAAGAATTGGTGGAACAAAAGAGGTGAATTTTGAAA
>JBDTEF010000134.1:0-5526 GCA_039922615.1 Ginsengibacter sp. | reverse complement strand
ATAGATGGTTTGCTATGAATTATCAATTTTTAAATGCCTTTTTATTTCCGGTGTGCGGCAATGATCACTAAAAACTAAATCAAAATAAAAACTAAAATGAAGTCAACATTAATTATTGCCGCTTTTTTCCTCTTTTTCTCAAACGTTTCCTGTAAAAAATCGGATAATCCACCACCACCTCCGCCGCCACCTCCTGGGAAAGTCAGTCTCATTAAAGAAGTTTCAACAAGCGTGAATGGTGCTACAGCAACCATAAAATCGTATGAATATAATACAGACAATAAGATCAAGCATATAAAATATGGTGATGGCTCTTATTGTAATTTCATTTATAGCGATCAATCGGTTATCGCAGATTGCTATGATAAAAATGCAGTTGCCTCAGTGAAATTTACTTATACGCTAAACGCGGCAGGATTGGTTTCAAACGTAGTATATAATACGGCGCCTAACGTAATGTCGACATTCGACTATAATGCTGCCGGGCAACAGGTACATGGCTTGTCAAAAGATAATGGAACCGTTACAGCGGAGTTTTTTTACAAATACAATAGTAACGGGAATAAAATTACCGACAGTGTAATAAAACCGGGTGGCACTGCCATCAATAAATATGAATATTACACTGATAAAAACTCTACGACAGAACAGGTAAATCTTGGTCAGCCTTTCTTTGGCACTACCAATAAAAGTTGCCTCAAAAAGATAATTTTAATAGCGGTGGATGGCACTGTTACGCAATCCCCTTATGGAGTGCCGGAACTGAATGTAGCTGGTAATATTTCTAAGATAAGTATTGTCTACTATGGGAATACTTCGGTTTATAGCTATACTTATTATTAATTTAAAACCAACAGCAATTATAAATGGTGAATACAACCAGGCTTTTGATAAAGCCATTAACATACGAACAATTGGTAACCTACAATTCAAAAAAGAATGCTTTGGAAGCAGGGTTAGGGTTAAATGAAACATCAGGATATATTTCTCCGGCACTTAAGAATGCAATTGAAACTACTATTTTACCTGCCCTGGCCAATTCAAAAACAAACTATATGTACACTACTTTATGGGTGATAATAGGTAAGCAGGAAAATAAAATCATAGGGGGAATTAGCTTCATGGGTGCACCTGATGTAAATGGAGATATTGAAATTGGCTATGGTTGTTATAAAGAATTTCGCAACAAAGGATTCATGAAAGAAGCGGTAAGGGGAATGCTGGAATGGGCCGGCAATCAACCGGATGTGTTTAATGTAACGGCCTGCAGTAACAAAAATAATATTGCTTCCACAAAAATTATTTCACAAAATAAAATGCTGCTTATCAATGAAGCCGGGGGTATTTTCAATTGGGTATATAAAATAAAAAATAAAATGTACGGCTATCATAAAACTACCGTGACATTGACGCAAAATAAAAATTATCGATTTAAACAGGCAGAAAGATAAACCAAATGATCTCAACCACATCTGTATTGACAATTTACCTATGTTCATTAGAGAGGGCCTTTAAAACGCCTTTATTATGTGATGTCTCAAAAGTGCACACCGGCTTTGGATTGATGCCTAAAGTAACACATATCTCAGGAGATGAAAATTGGGGACAACCCGGATCTACTAAAAAGGTATATGCGGCAAAATCACTAATTCAAAAAGGTGGCTTTGCCTCCGTTGACAAAGTTCTTGAAAGGATAGAAAATGAATATTGGAAATGGCAGGTTTGTGAGTTCCAATCCTGGATGTTAGGCTTTTCAAGTTTTGTTGGAGAATGGCGGACGATTGAGATCGAGGAGAACATCATATTGGTAGAATATATCTATACTCTGCATTCGGAGAATAATTTTCTCTACCCGGTGAATTGGTTGTTTACAAAATTGTTCTGGAATAGGTATATGAAAAGAGTGGTGGAAAAAGTAAGGATAATGGCTTATAATTATGAACCTTATCAATATGAATAAAAGTTGCCGATGGTATTTTGGCTGCTATATGATCTTACCCGGTTGAAAACATAATACTTTAATTATTTACAGAAAAAACACATGTTGTTCGCATTACTAAAATATCCATATTTTTTTGCCGGATCTTGCTGCATTTACTAATTATAATGGTGTGAATAGGTGGAGATAAAACATATTAAGCATGAAATGCTCGCGAAAAATCAGAAAAGTTTATGTCAGAGTTTTCTGGCTAAAGTAATTTTGAAAAGAACATTTCTGGTTTGAATGCAAGTCCTCTCTGATAGGTAGAAAAATCTTTCCTCGCTTCATATACCTTCTAAAAAACAGGAATTTATACCATTAATTAAATCGTCATAATTTTTCCTGTAAATAAACCTTTCCCTCAATTATTTTACCCATTCCCTCAATCAAAAATCAAATTTTCCACTCCCTCACCAGAATGTCTCCTGCCTAATTAATTCATGTCATTGGCTGATTATGCATTTCCCTATTTGAATGGGTATTCTAAGTTTGACTATTAAAACTAAAAATCTATTTATTAAAACTTAACATCATGAAACAATTCTTATTGTTGCTTTTAGTCATTTTTGCCGGATCATATTCCATGGCCCAATCTCCTGAACAAATGAGCTACCAGGCGGTGGTAAGGAATGACCTAGGAAAAGTATTAATTGAAAAACCTGTTGGTATCAAGGTCAGTATTTTGCATAATACGGATGCAGGCGTTTCAGTTTTTACAGAAACACAGGCTACCACCACTAATAAAAATGGTTTGTTGACCATTAGTATTGGAGGTGGCACAATTATTTCCGGAAATATCAGCGCAATTGACTGGAGTGATGGCCCTTACTTTTTGAAAACAGAAATAGATCCTGATGGCGGGAATGCGTATTCTTTAACCAATGTAAGCCAGATGCTTAGTACGCCTTATGCGTTATATGCAAAAAGCGCTGGTGAAAGTATCGGCGGTTGGAATGTGAACGGTAATGCAGCAACTTCGGGTAATTTTTTGGGTACAACAAATACCCAACCATTGACTTTTAAAGTTAACAACACAAGGGTTGGTTACCTTGGCGATGGATTGGATAACACCTTCTTCGGCATAGAAGCAGCCGTAAATAATACGACTGGAAATTCCAATGCTGCTTTAGGAAATAGCGCCCTTAAGGCAAATACTACCGGTTCTGAGAATGTAGCTATCGGATTTAATGCACTTACTGCAAATACTACCGGTGGTCAGAATATAGCAAACGGTGCCTGGTCTCTGTATTCAAATGTAGATGGCTATTACAATACAGCAATGGGTATCAAAGCGCTTTATTCAAATACCCAGGGCTTTTATAATCATGCTACAGGTTTTCACTCTCTTTATGCGAATACGACAGGGTCAGGTAATATCGCCAGTGGATATTATTCTATGTTATCAAATGTAACAGGTGATGATAATGTGGGGCTAGGTGATGCGGTAATGTATTTAAATACCACAGGAAGTAATAATGTGGCCATTGGTAATGAAGCCCTTTTTAACAACGGGGTTGGTTTTAGCAATGTAGCTATCGGTAAGGAATCCCTTCACGCAAATTTGATTGGATCATTTAATACAGCTATCGGAAGTAATACGGATGTGGTAGGAAATATTACAAATGCTACAGCTTTGGGTCATGGTGCTTTGGTAAATGCCTCCAATAAAGTGCGCATTGGCAATACAGATGTTACTACCATTGAAGGGCAGGTAGCATTTTCTTTTCCATCCGACTCACGCTTCAAATACAACATCCAACACAATGTACCAGGCCTTGATTTTATTGAAAAATTACAACCGGTAACTTATTATTTTGATAATGAAAAACTGGACCAGTTTACCAGGACCGGCGTCATCAATAAGAGTAATATTTACCCGGTTTTCAATAAAGGAGAAAAGGAAATTCATACCGGTTTTCTTGCACAGGATGTTGAAAAAACAGCGAATGAATTAGGTTATCATTTCGATGGCATTCGTGCTCCGTCAAATGATAAAGATCATTACAGTCTTGCTTACTCGCAATTTATAATGCCATTGGTAAAAGGTATGCAGGAACAACAAGCTATCATTGAGAAGCTGCAATCAACAGTTGAAAAACTGGAAAAACAAATCGACAATTTAACCAAAAAATAAAAAAAATTTCACTCCTTCGGGAGTAACCACCTCATACTAAATTTATAAAAAATGAAAAAATATATTCTTATAACAGTCATATCCCTTTGCAGTATCTGTATGTATGCCCAGCAAGGTTTTGTGAGCATAGGTGGCGATACCAAAAATGCAAGTGGATCGGTGAGTTTTTCTGTAGGGCAATTGGATTATAATATCTACAGCAGTGCTAATAACCTCATTATAGAAGGTTTGCAACAACCGTATGAAATATCCTATGTATTACCAATAACACTTCTTTATTTTAAAGCCAATGCTACAATGGAAAATACGGTTTTGCTTTCCTGGAGTACTACTTCAGAAAATAATAATGATTACTTCACGCTGGATCGCAGCAAGGATGCCATAAATTTTGAGAAAGTAACTACCGTTCCTTCGGCAGGAAATAGCACGATAAAACAGGATTATTCTTTTACAGATAAACAACCTTACGATGGAGTGTCCTATTACCGGTTAACCCAAACAGATAAAGATGGTAAATTCTCTATTTCTCAAATTGAAAAGGTAGTCATCGGTGCATCACAATTCAGTGCCACAGCCAGTCCTAACCCTACAAGAGATATTGTTCAATTAAGAATAAGCGGCGAAATTGATAAAGATATGGACTATCTGCTGATAGACATGAGCGGTAAAGTGCTGATGAAGGCAAACATTTCAAATGCTGTAACACCTATTAACCTGGGAAACCTTGCCCAGGGAGTTTATGTGCTAAAAGTAATCCGGCAAGGAAAATCACTTCAATCATTTAAGATTATCAAACAGAATTAATTTTTTTATCAATAATTAAAATATAAGTCATGAAACGCATCATTCTATCAATAGTCATTATTTTCATTTCATCATTTGGTAAAGCCCAATCTCCAGACTTTATGAGTTACCAGGCCGTGATCAGGAATAGCGCCGGCGATTTACTCAATGAAAAACCGGTTGGAATCAGGTTCAGTATTTTGCATAAAACGGACGCAGGTGTTGGTGTTTTTACAGAAACCCAAGCTGCCATTACCAACAAAAACGGATTGGTGTCAGTTAAGATTGGAGCCGGAACTATTTTATCCGGCAATATTTCTACCATAGACTGGAGTGATGGTCCCTATTTCATAAAAACAGAAACAGATCCAAAAGGCGGTACGGCATATAGTATAATCAATACTAGCCAAATGTTAGCTATTCCTTATGCCTATTATGCAACCAATTCAGGTAATGCCTGGGCGCTTACCGGTAATAGTGTAACAGGAAAAAACTTTTTGGGAACCACAAATAATCAACCATTGGTTTTCAAAGTGAATAATAATAGGGTTGGTTTCTCGGATGGAACATCCAATATTTTCTGGGGAAGAGAGTCCGGTGTTTTAAATACCGGGGATTCTAATTCGGC
>JBDTEF010000133.1:0-15128 GCA_039922615.1 Ginsengibacter sp. | reverse complement strand
GCCATTCATCTAACGCATACGTTGTATGTCCATTGCTACCTTTTTTCTCCGGATCAATTTTTCTTTCCAGGTTATTGCTTTGGCGGCATTGTTCTACTACATCATTTATCATTCCATCAAGACCCATGCGCCTGCCATCATCTGGGGAATATAATTTGGTAATACCGTAAGCGTGCAGTTCGTCAATTTCTTTGGGTAAAATGGTACCACCGCCACCGCCGAATATTTTAATGTGGCCGCAACCATTTTGTATAAGAAGATCCCGCATGTATTTAAAATATTCCACATGGCCGCCCTGGTAACTTGTGATAGCGATACCTTCTGCATCTTCTTCTATCGCACATTCTACTATTTCGTGCACACTTCTGTTATGCCCAAGGTGAATAATTTCTGCTCCTTTGCTCTGCATTATTCTTCTCATTATATTGATAGCCGCATCATGGCCATCAAATAACGAAGCTGCTGTAACTATTCTTACTGTTTTATTTTGATCCATCACCTGATTTTTATTTGATGTAAAATTACGGAAAAGCGGATAAGCCCTTCCTTACAAGAATACAGATATGCTAAACAAGTTTGTTTCCAGGTATAAAGGACTTCTGATGGAAATCCGGAATGCCGAAATTATTTTTGAACTAGGGAATAAATTGTCTATCGATTTCTAATTGCGCTAAATCTCAAATGCTTTTTGCCACGAATTACACAGAATTACACGAATTGATTTTGACATCCCAATTTATCCGGCTCCATGTGTAAAAGAATTTGATGAATATTTTTATTAATCTAACCTTCCGTTTTAATTTTCTTTAAGTCATTAATGGAAAAATCACTCTCCTCTTCTACAATCGTATTTTCTAATCTTCCCAAAGCCTCAATTTCCATGACTACTTCATCCCCAGGCTGAAGCCATTGCTCTTTATAATCAGGATCGTTGAATTTGCCGGTGCCATTGAGTTCCAGGAAACATCCGGTACCTACAGTGCCACTACCAATCACATCTCCGGGATATAATTGAACGCCATAGCTGCAACGCTCAATGATCTCAGCAAATGTCCAATCCATATCCGCTAAATTTCCTTCGCTCACTTGCTCGCCATTTACAAAAGCTTTCATCGATAAATTATAGGAACTACCGACATGGTTTGCTTTTGGAATGATACTATATTCTTGGAGTTCATCGGGTGTAACAAGCATTGGTCCAATCACGGTAGAAAAATCTTTTCCTTTTGCCGGGCCTAGATTTAATTTCATTTCATCCATTTGTAGGCCTCTTGCACTCAGATCATTCATGATCATAAATCCGCCAATATATTCATCAGCTTCTTCGGCTTTAATATTTCTGCCGGGTTTACAAATAACTATGGAGACTTCTAATTCAAAATCTAATTTCAAAAAATGATCGGGCATGCAAGCAATTTCCCCCGGACCAGTTATGCTATTATGATTGGTAAAATAAAAGATAGGGAACTGGTCAAATTCAGGAATCATTTCTACTCTCCTATTTCTTCTTGCTGCAGCTACATGCTGCCGAAATGCATAACCATCGCGGCAACTGGTAGGATGCGGTACCGGCGCGAGAATTTGCACATCCTCCACAGGTATGCCTTTTAGGCTACGTCTTCCGTCAATGATTGCCTGGTTGGCTGCCTGGGCAATTGGAAAATTATCTTCCCAATAATTTAAAAACATTGTCATTGTAGATGGAAGGTTCGGATGCAGATTTTCTGTATCATACAATAGACCATCTACTAAAAAAGCCAACTGATCCTGCCCGTCTTTTAAATAAGAAACCAATTTCATTTTTATATTTTTTTTAAAAAAGATATCCTTAAAATGAATAATATTATTCTTTTAAAGAAAATATTTTTGGATAAATTTGTGTCGCAAGATAACCTATTAATTAAAAAGATTGAAACGCTTGATCTCAAAAATTGACCTGCTGAAAAAAGGAATTGTTGAATGATAAATGAGCATGGGTTTTAATAAAAACTTAAAACCATTTTGTGATTTAATCTCCGTCCAAAGTGGTTGGCTTTTTTTTAAATAAAGCGATTGATTGAAAAAAAGAGGTAATGCAAATAGATAAAATCAAAAATAAAGGGCAGGCACAATTATTCAGAAATAGTTACCTGGAATATTTCACTAAAACTCACCCTTTGGTAATCTGGGTAATGTATATGCCGGTGTTTGTTTTGTTACCGTATTATTCCTACAACACTTTGGATTTTTCAGGTTTAAAAGTAGCGATAATGTTTTTGTCAGGTATCCTGTTTTGGACATTTTTCGAGTACATGATGCATCGTTTTATTTTTCATTGGGTGAGTGGTAATCCGCGAGCACAAAGAATTTCATACGTATTGCATGGCAATCACCACGAATTCCCAAGAGACAGGCAAAGGCTTTTTATGCCACCGGTGCCTAGTCTTATTATCTCTTCCCTTGTATTTCTGTTGATCTATGCAATTATGCAGAAGAATGCGATGCCGTTTTTTCCAGGATTTTTGTTTGGATACCTCGTTTATGGAAGCATGCACTATGCCATTCATGCCTGGAACCCGAGGTATAAATGGATGAAGCCCATTTGGAGAAATCACCAGATGCATCATTATAAAGATGACCACAGAGGCTTTGGCGTAAGTTCACACATTTGGGATGTGGTTTTCGGAACCCAATTCGACTTTAAAAAAGAAAAAGAAGATAAAGAAGAAGTGAAAAAATTGATGTTTAAATAAAAAGTATTAGGCTAACGATTTACCAAAGCTCCTCATCTGAAGTATTTTCCTGCCGAAAAGCATTTCTGCTTTTTGCTTTTTGATCCTGTCTTTCAATGATCATATCTGCAATAATGGAAGCTGAATCTCCCGATGGATTATCTGATAAAACTTTCTTTAATTTTTTCTCATCGACATCAATGCGATAGAGTAATTGGACAAGTGCGCTGAAATCGCGCAAGATCAATTCATTTATTAAAAAAATAAAATGCGTTTTTTTTTCTGTGGAGAAAGGATCTTCTATTACTTTTCTGCTTTCCTTTATTAAGTCGATTGCAGTTTCATTTTCTTCATTCATTATTTAAATATTAATCTTTCCTATCACCTTCGGGATTTATTAATGGAAACAAATGTTATCCTTTGACAGAAAGTACTTCAGCAAAGTGCTTTTATAAAATTATTACGAAAACAACCTGGTTTACCGTTAAATAAATTTTATTTAACAGGAATGGAGAAATAAAATTCAGACCCTTTTCCAGGTTCACTGTTTACCCCTATTTTTCCACCGTGTTTTTTTATGATATCTGTGCAGATGAATAAACCAATTCCGAATCCCGGAAAGGTATTTTGATTTTTACCCTCCACCCTAAAAAATCTTTCGAAAATCTTATCCTGGTTAACTTTACTAATACCGATACCTGCATCAATAACGGAAACTAAAATGTTCTCCTCAGTAACTATTGTATTAACGCGTATCTCACTGGAAGCTGACGAATATTTAATGGCATTCGTAAGAAAATTAATCAATACCTGTCCTATTCTTTCTTTATCTGCCACAATGATTTGATGCAAATGGTTATCAATAGTAATTTTCGCTTCAGGATAAATCTGGCTTATTTGATCGGTAATGTCAATGATAAGATCCTTGATCAAAAATTCCTCTTTGTTCAGAGATAGACTGCCGATTTTTATTTTTGATAAATCAAGCAAGTCAGCTATCAGGTTGGTCAGTTTGTTGATCTGCCTGTCAATTGTATTTAATGATTTTTGTAGAAAGGCATCTTCACTTTTTTCATGAATGCTCATCAATATTTGCACATATCCTTTTATCGAAGTCAAAGGAGTTTTCAATTCATGACTTGCCATACTAATAAAATAATCTTTTAGCTGCTCCTGGGCTTTCATTTCATGGATATCGGTACTCGTACCTATCCATCGTTGAATAATTCCTTCTGCATCTTTTAAAGGTACTGCGCGGCTTAATTGCCAGCGGTATTCTCCATCAGAACGGCGAAAGCGATGTTCGAATATGAAATCATTACCAGTATCTACAGCCTCTTTCCATTCTGCTATATTTTTATTTCTTTCATCTTCGTGTATGATATTCAACCACCCGCCATTTTTCATTTGATCCTCATCCAGTCCTGAATAATCGTAAACTGTTTGGTTAAAGTAGTCTATATTTCCCTCCACATCCCCTGCCCAAACAAATTGTGGCATTGAATCTGCCAGCAACCGAAAGCGGCTCTCACTTTCTTCCACTTTTAGTTTAATAATATTAAGGTCAGTTACATCTGCTGCGGTGTTCATAACCCCGTAGACTTTTCCCTCCATATCAAAAAGTGGTGTCAGGCTATAATTGAAATAAAAAGGCTCCATGTTACCATTTATTTCTATCTCGATACGTTGATTTTTTGTATGATAAGGTATTCCTGTACTATATACATCATCCAACTGCTGGAAAATTTGTTGATTTTCAAATTCCGGTAATATTTCACTATATAATTTTCCTACTAAATCGTTCCCTTTACCCCAGATATCCATAATCGCCTGGTTCAAAAATTCTATCCGCATTTCTTTTCCTACATATACACCTATGGGGAAAGGGGCATTTTCTACAAAAGTGAGAATTTTGTGATTGCTTTCTTTCAATGCCTGTTGGTAATCTTTATCTTTTGTGACATCCTGGGTACTTCCTATTAAATTGACAGCCACATTATTTTCATCATAGTACATTTTACCCCTGGTTTTTATCCAGCGGATATTTCCGCCAGGGAGTAAGATGCGTAACTCATATTCATAAATACTTGTTTGTAGCGCAACATCGAAAGCTTTTTTAATGATAGGTAAATCTTCCGGCAATATCTGGGCAAACATTTCTTCCCGGGTCATCACTTTTGATTTTTCGTGGCCAAGTATTTCCATCAATCGTGGTGAATAAATCATTGTAAGGCCGGTAAGATGAATCTCCCAGATTCCCAGGTTAGTTGCTTCTGCGGCTAACCGTAATCTCTCCTCTGCCTGCTCAAGCTTTTCAATTGAGTTGGCCTGTAAGGTGATATCCTGTACAATTCCACTAAATTGGTAAGCAACTTTATCATCAGTAAAAAAAGTTTTCCCTATAGCCAAAAGTGTTCTTTCTTCTTTTGTTTCAGGGTTTATTACCTTATATCTCATTTCGTAATTTCCCTCGGATTCCGGCCTCAGGCTTTTCGCTATTGCTTCAGATACTTTTTCTTTGTATTGATCAGTAATTGAGGCTACAGCAGAATTTAATTCTGATTTTTCCGATGATAAACCAAACCAGTTTTTCAATCGTTCATTTACTTCAATTTCATTTGTTGCCGGGTTAAGGTACCATGTACCAAGTTCTGCAGCGTTTATTGCAAAATTTAATTGCGCTTCACTATTTTTAATTTTTTGAAGCGTGTTTACCTTATCAGTGGTTTCAATAGTTGTAACCAATACACCTGCAGGCTTTCCTGATTCGTCTATAATTGGTGTGTAGCTAAATGTCCAATAAACGTCCTCCAATTTTCCATTCCTGGAAATAGGTATCAATTGATCTTCATAAAAAATGGATTCATCATTCTCCAATACTTTTTCTAAAATTGGATGTATGGTATCCCATATTTCCGGCCAGCCCTCTTCGCAACTCATACCCAATAAATGAGGGTGCTTTCCATTTTCACCCAGGCTAGGTCTGAATGCATCGTTGTAAAAACAAATTAATTCAGGCCCCCACCACAAAAATTTGGGAAATTTAGAGCGCAATACGATACTTAAAGTGGTACGTAAACTTTGGGGCCATGTTTCTACAGGGCCAACAGGATTTTGGCTCCAGTCTTTTTCACGTGTGAGTCTTGCCATTTCTCCCTTTGCAGCCAGGAAAGAATATTTTTTATTATGCTCACCGGAATATTCCATCGTCATTTAAAAAAAATAAATTTAATAAGAATTATAAAGTTAAACCATTAATACTTTTCCAAAATGCCTAAACCAAATAAAGCAAAATCATATTTAACCGGATCTTTTTCGTCAAAGGTTTTTAATACTTCTGTCAGCTCGACGGCAGCCAGCCAATCAACATTACTTCTTTGAAGTAATCCAAGATTTTTAGCCACTCTTACCACATGCACATCCAAAGGGCAAATTAAATCTGCAGGTTTTACTTTTTTCCAAATTCCAAAATCCACGCCATGATCATCATTTCGTACCATCCATCGTAAAAACATATTGAGCCTTTTGCAACTTGAATTTTTAAATGGCGAAGCAATATGCTTCCTGGTTCGGTTGGGGATATCATCTAAGGAAAAGAAATAACTATAAAAATAATTTAAGGCTAGTTCAATTTTATTGCCACTTATATCCTTTGTTTTATTATTGAAAAAAGCAGTTTCTAAGGATTTATTATTTGAATAATGAAATTTAAAAAAAGAGATAAAATACAAAAGGTCCGTATCATTAAAGGTGCGGTGACAAAATCCCAGTAATTTTTTCAGATCATTATCACTATGATTCAAACAAAAATCGTGGGGAGAATTGTCCATCAATTGCATTAATAAAGTAGATTTATTAATGATGGTTTTCCTGATTCCCCAGGCAAAGATTGCTGCAAAGAAACCGGCTATTTCGATGTCTTGTTTTTTGGTAAATAAATGAGGGATGCATACCGGGTCATCTTTTATAAATGCCGGGTTGTTGAATTCGCTTACTTTGCGATCGAGGAATTTTTGGAGGTTGGGTGGGCTTATTTTATCCACTTAGTGGGATTGTTTAATGGAACAGAAGAAAATCTAGCGATTTCATATGATTGTGAAAGTTTACTATTCTATTTCTTTTAAGGTTTTATTTTCTCCAAATAGTTCATTGGCTTCAATAGAATTCTGTCCATCTTTTTTCGAGTATTTTCCATAGTTCCACTTTTCGTTCTTTCCTTTAAGATGTTCAGATGTATAATTTGAGATATATCATTGTATGCATCTTCATAGCTTCTTACGATAATTTTAATATCGGGAGGTTGAGATTGAAGTAATGTTATTAATTCTGAAGCTGTAATCAGCTCGGGATTTATTTATCATTTTTTAACGCCAAACTAAATTGATTATGAGTCATTTTTCTTTTTAGTGTTTAAAAATTTAAGTTGCCTTACAGGATCAAAATCTTTAGCAACTCCACCCTCAATTCCTATATTAATTGCCTTCCTGGGTAATAGTAGCTTATTCTCTTCTTTTTCTAAAAGCCTTAACCCTGCGCGAATTACTTCACTTGCATTTTTAAATCTGCCCTCACAAATTTTGTTAACTACAAAGCATTCGAAATAATCTCCTAACGAAACAGAAGTATTTCTTCCCATAATTTATTTTTCTAAAGTTACCTATAATTGGTATCAATTAAGGAAGCATGATTCATCATTTCTTAAAAATAAAATAAACTGCAAGTATTAAAAAAACAAACCCAATCAGGTGGTTAATTGTAAGTACTTCATTTTTAAAAGCAATTAATGTGAATGCTGTAAAAACAATTAATGTAATTACTTCCTGTATTACTTTGAGTTGCCAAAGAGTAAATGGTCCGCCATTCTCAATAAATCCAATTTTATTAGCTGGTACTTGCGCTGAATATTCAAATAATGCAATACTCCAACTAATTAAAATAACCCCAATTAAACTAAGGTTTGAAAACCATGGTAATTGTTTAAATTTCAGATGTCCATACCATGCGATGGTCATAAATATATTTGATAGAATCAAAAGCCCAATTGTATAAAGCCCTTTCATTTATAGTTGTATGAAAATATTGTTTGTAACGTAGATCTTTTGCTGATCCAATATAATTTGCTCTAATTAAAAAGTAATAGCATCACCCAATCGCTTGATCCAAATCCGCGATCAAATCTTCCGCATCTTCTATACCTACACTCAACCTGATCAAAGAATCTACCAATCCGTTTTTCATTCTTTCTTCACGTGGAATGCTCGCATGTGTCATAGAAGCCGGATGCCCAATCAGGCTTTCTACGCCTCCAAGACTTTCAGCAAGCGCAAATAATTTTGTATTGGAAAGCACTTTGTATGCCGCTTCTATGCTATCATCTTTTAAAGTAAAGCTCATCATGCCGCCATATCCGCGCATTTGCTTTTTGGCGATATCGTGATTGGGATGTTCTTCCAATCCACACCAAAAAACCTTGTCAACTTTTGGATTTGCTTTTAACCAACGCGCAATTTTTTCTCCATTTTCGCAATGGCGTTGCATGCGAACGTGCAATGTTTTTAATCCCCTTAATATCAAAAAACAATCCTGGGGACCGGGAACTGCGCCACAAGCGTTTTGTATAAAGGCCAGTTTGTTATTCAATTCTTCATCATTCACAATCAAACATCCATGCACCGCATCGCTATGTCCGCCAATGTATTTGGTAGCAGAATGAAGAACAATATCAGCGCCCATATCTAATGGATTTTGTAAATAAGGAGACGCAAAAGTGTTGTCCACACAAAGAAGCAAATTATGTTTTTTAGTGATTGCTGCTACCGCCGCAATATCCGTAATATTCATCATCGGATTAGTAGGCGTTTCAGTCCAAACCATTTTTGTATTTTCATTAATATATTTTTCCACCTCATTGGCATCCAGCATATTGATGAAGTGAAATTTAATGCCATATTTTTCAAAGATCTTTGTAAATAAGCGGTAAGTACCACCGTACATATCATTGGCGGCAATTACTTCATCCCCCGGATTCAGCAATTTTATTACAGCATCAGATGCTGCAGAACCACTGGCAAAGCATAAACCGTATTTTCCATTTTCTGCGGCTGCCAAAGCTGTTTGCAACGCACTTCTCGTAGGATTTTGGGTTCTTGCATATTCATAACCTTTGTGCACACCCGGGCTCGATTGTACGAAAGTGGAGGTTTGATAAATTGGCGTCATGATAGCACCTGTAGCAGGATCAGGCTCTGCACCTGCATGTATAAATTTAGTTCCTTGTTTCAAAATAAGTAAGTTTTAAAGTAAAGTTTAAAGACATCAAAAGTAGAACAATATTGGCAGAGAGACTTTTACGTTCTCCCAATATACATTCATATTAGCACCTCCTTGCAATTTTGTAAAATTTATCGTCATATTTTCTACGTGCTCATGATAAATTACCGGCACATCCATTCTCACCACGTCATTTGAGGAATCATATTTAAAAGCGCCCCAGGTATCTGTTTGTTTATTTACAATAACTGTCCACTTATCACCATAGACAATGGCATATAAAGTGTACCGACCTTTTGAAACTTTTTTCTGATTAATGATAACGTCTTTAAAAAACTGGATTTCTGTAGCCTCATTGGCACCCATTCTCCAGATTTCTCCATACTGCTGTAATCCTCCAAAAATTTTGCGACCGTTTTGGTGAGGCCGGCTATAAATTACCCGCATAATCAATGGGGCAACCGCCAGGTTTTGGATCTTTAAAATAGGGTATTTGGTTGGAAAATAAGCCATATCCATTGGTGATAAGTCTAATGGAGTAATTGGGTCTTGTGCCCGGGCAGCATTCCCCAGACAAAGAATTAAAAAAATCGAAAAAAGGAACTTCATAAAAGTAGGTTGTTTGCAAATATAGATGGAATTATTACCTGGCAAGGTTGCCTAGGCTTTCCAGGCTAAATTGTTTTAATTCAGGAAAAAATCGGCTGTAACAATCTTCTAATTCATCATAATGTTGATTGAAGATTTCAAAAGCAATTTGTGATTCATCCAGGTATTTTGCACGATAGGCAACACCGCCAAGGGCTTTGCGAATTCCTTCCTTTGTCCTATAATTCAACAACCAATTTTGACTTTTCATAAATGGAAACATTCTCTTAAATTGATCGGGAAAAATATATTCATTTGCCTGGAGGGAAACGTAAACCTTTTGAGTGAACATTTCAAGGCCACCATCCTCTTCAAATGCAATTAGATCCAGTGCTAAGAAATGATCGAAAACCACATCTACAAAAGGTCCGGAATACAAGCGGTACTGAGGCCGAAATAATTCTTTTGCTTTTGCGGTCATAGGATGAAAATCGGTAAAATTATCAATCATTCTATGTAGACGGATCCCATGCTGAATTTGAACAGGAAAAGAATATTGCGCTTTTCCCTTTATAAAATCGCTGATCATATTTCCCGTCAATATATCTATATCCCCGAAAGAAAGATATGCATGGGCCAGGTAATTCATTTTGCAAAAATAACCTTAAAGCTCCTCTCTATTTATTGGCATATATTTTTCATTGAATACAATTCAAATTATTTATTCATTATTTTAAAACAAATATCATGGCAGAAAGCGAAAGAATTACGAACCCAAGTATGGGTAGCAATGAACTTGGATCAGAAACACCGGAACAAAGAGGCTCGGGCATATCGGGTGGTACTGATACATTATTACATATGGCTGCTTTAAGTGCGCAAAAAAAGAAAGAGGAAGATGAGAAAAATAAAAACAGTTTATCTTCTCATAATTTGGAAAACATCAATGATGATGAGAAAGTGGTGAAGAATGTGAATGGTGAAAACGAATTTTTGGAGAATGGACAAACTGACGAAGGTTAAAAACTTTCGTCGCCTCCATTTGTTTTCATTGTATTTTTTAAGTTCAAAATCGCTGGCTTAGAAACTCAATAGAATAATGTAGAATTATTTACTCAAAGTTTTTAACGATTTAAATATACCTGGAAATTTCAAAGTAATATTAATGACAGAAATAGAAGAAACACTTTCAAAAATTTCTAACAGGAAATTGAAAAGTATTTTAAAGGACGATGAGAAGATCGCCAAAGCGGCCAACCTTGTTTACGTAAGCGATGCGGAGGAAGGCATTGAAAGAAGGGGTAAAGGAAAAAAATTTTCCTATTTTTTAAAAAATGAACCCGTAAAAGATGATGAAACATTATTAAGAATTAAACAACTTGTGATACCTCCGGCGTGGGAACAGGTATGGATTTGCGAAAAAGAAAACGGGCATTTGCAGGTAACAGGCTTGGATGTAAAACAACGAAAACAATATAAATATCATTCGAGTTGGAGCCTCATACGTAACCGAACCAAATTTTATCGGATGATAGACTTTGGAAAAGCCCTTCCTGATATGAGATTGAGGTTGGAAAAGGATTTGAGTATTAAAGAACTGAACGTAAAAAAAGTGTTGGCAGCAGCGGTAAGTATGATGGAGAGAACGAGTATCCGTGTGGGAAATTCGTTTTATGAAAAAGAATACAAATCGTATGGACTTACTACTTTGAAAGACAATCATGTAAAATTTAAAAAGAGAGCTGCGATATTTACTTTCATCGGCAAAAAAGGTGTAAAGCAAAACGTGACCTTAAAGAATCAGCGGTTAATAAATATCATCAAACAATGCCAGGAGGTTCCCGGCAAAGAATTATTCCAATTTTACGATGAAGAGGGGAATCGTCATTCTATTGGCTCTGGTATGGTGAACGATTATATTAAAGAAATAAGTGGATCAGATTTCACAGCGAAAGATTTTAGAACCTGGTCAGGAACCGTACATGCATTTCTTGCCTTAAAAGATATGGGTTGTTGTGATACCGCTACTGAAACAAAAAGACGCATTGTGCAAGCGCTGGATGACGTTTCAGAATATTTAGGTAATACGCGCACCGTTTGTAAGAAATATTATGTGCATCCTGTGATTCTTACTTTATTTGAATCAAAAAAATTAGATAAATATATTTCTGATCTGGATAGAATAGAAAAAGATGATGATAAATCTTCGATAACTCCAGCTGAAAAAATGGTGATGAAAATATTGGAATCCAATTAGGGATTAATAGCTAACAAATTTTAGAATCAGCTTTTTCTCCAAGCATTTTTTTATGGAGAAAATCAGATAGGATTTTTCTAAAAATATTTTGAAGAAATAAATCTTCGTGTGCTTTGTGCCTTCGTGGTTACGGGTTTTTTCTTTTTTAATGCAAAAGAATTTTACCACGAAGACACAAAGATCACAAAGGAAAATACCTCGTATTTTTAAAATAATTTTCAAACTAAAAAATTACTGTTAGACCATTTTGTAAGAAGTTAGCATTGCATTTAAAATGACATTATGTTTTCAATAGAAAAAAAAATAGAAAACGGGTTTGAAAAAATTATTTTAAAAGAGGAAAGTTCCGGCACAAGAGTGGAAATTATTCCTTCCTGTTCGGCAATGCTTCATGCATTTATTGTGAACAAAAATGGAGAAGAAATGAATGTGATTGATAGCTATTCCTCTTTATCCGATTTTCAAAATAATGTCACGGTTGCAGGATTTAAAGGTTGTAAATTGTCACCTTTTGTCTGCCGGATCAAAGACGGAACATATTCTTTTGGAGAGAAAGAATACAAAATTGAAAAATACTATAATGGTGAGAATGCCTTACATGGCGAACTGTATGATAAATCATTTGAAATAATGGCCGAAAATGCGGGTGAAGAAAATGCTTCGGTGACAATGATATATCATTATAATAAAGAAGATAGAGGATATCCTTTTTCGTATGATTGCACCGTAACGTGGCAGTTGGAAAGCGATAATAAACTAAGGGTGAAAACTGAGTGTATCAATAAAGATAAAGGATTGATTCCAATGCAGGATGGCTGGCATCCTTACTTTGATCTCGGTGGTAAAATTGATGAGCTGATGCTTGAGTTTCAATCAATGGAAATGGTGGAGTTTGATCATTTGATACCCACAGGAAAGCTTGTAGAATATGATAATTTTAATTCTATAAAAATATTGGGAGATACTGTTTATGACAATTGCTTTACCCTGAACCAGGAAACCTGCCAGCCGATGTGTGTATTAAGAAATGCTGAAAGAAATATCCGGGTAGAATTTCATCCCTCAAAATCATATTCTTATCTGCAACTTTATACACCTGAACATAGAAAAAGTATTGCCATTGAAAATTTAAGTGGTGCGCCGGATGCATTTAATAACGGGATGGGCTTTCAAACCCTTGAGCCTGGCGAATCCTCAATTTATGAGATGATGTATAAGGTTGTAATTTTACCTGAAAAGTAAATGAATCAATTAGCCCGGAAAATACAAACAATTTTTAAAGAAAAATTTACAGGAAATCCAACACTCTATTTTTCACCTGGAAGGATAAACCTGATAGGTGAACATGTAGATTATAATGATGGATTTGTAATGCCTGGTGCCATTGATAAAGGAGTGTATTATGGAGTGGCTTTGAATCATAGCCATACCATTAATTTCTATTCCTTGGATTTTGACGAAGATTTAAGCTTAAAAATTACAGATGTAGAAAAGAAAGAGGGATGGAAAAATTATGTTTTAGGCGTAGTAAATGAATTTTTATTATTACAAAAGGATGTAGAAGGTTTTGATTGTGTTTTCGGAGGAGATATTGCAAATGGTGCCGGCATGTCCTCGTCGGCTGCAGTAGAAGGTGGGCTTGCATTTGCCATCAATGAACTGATGGGTTTTGGTCTCGGCAGAAAACAATTGGCCCTGCTTTGTCAACAAGCAGAGCATGGTTATCCCGGAGTTAATTGCGGCATTATGGATCAATATGCAAATATGAATGGTAAAAAAGATCACGTGATGTTACTGGATTGTAAAAGCGTAACTCATGAATATTTGCCATTGGATTTAAAAGACAATACAATTGTTTTAGTGAATACAAAAGTGCATCATTCATTAGCTTCTTCTGCATACAATAACAGACGACAGGAATGTGAAAAAGGATTACAGATCATGAGGGAAAATAGTGTTGTAAAGTCGTTTCGTGATGTAAAAAATCCGGAGGAACTTTTACAGTTTAAGGAAGAAATGGGAGATGTGATTTATAAAAGATGTATGTATGTAATTGAAGAAATATTAAGAACCAAACAGGCAGCACAATTTTTAAAACAAGATAATATTGCTGGTTTTGGAAAACTGATGTTTGAGACGCATGCAGGCCTTCGGGATCTTTATGAAGTGAGTTGTAAAGAACTTGATTTCCTGGTAGATTACGCTTCCAGAAATGAAGATATAATTGGCGCGCGTTTGATGGGCGGCGGATTTGGTGGCTGCACGATAAATATTGTGAAAGAAGAAGGAAAGGATAATTTTTTGGAAAAAATAAGGACTGCGTATAAAGATGAATTTGGAATTGAAGCGGAGATATTTGAGGTGGGGGTGGTGGATGGAACAAATGAAATATGAGGTTTGATGTGAGGTAATGAATGTTGACTAATGTCAATATATATTTTATTTTTATATGTACCGAGCCTACGGCTCTCTTTATTTGTGGTACATTTTTCAACGGGTTGAAACCCGTTGCTACAAAATGGATCGATGCTACGCATCTGCAACTCCACAACATTCGTCTTATTTTTCATCGTTTTTTTAAACATCAGGAATTTTTTTAAACATCCCAATCATGATTTAAATGCAGAGCCTTAGGCGAGATAGATGTTTAAATGACGGATTTTACACCGTGAGAAAAGAATGTATTTTTTAGAACGAGAGCAGTAAGCTCGGTGCATATATTGTCTCGTTATCGCAGCGTTGTTGTGAGGATTACAAACCTTCCAAAGGTAGGCAACCCTCAAATGAAACTGCAATTTTACATCATTCTTTCTTCTGTATCATCTGAAATATTTTTCCACCAAAGCCGGTGTTTTTAAGCCTATTAATGATGTTTAAAGGCAGAGCCTTCGGCTCGATAATTTTTGTCACTCCGGATTTTAATCCGAGAGGAACAAGTGCACTTTTTAGAACGAAAGCAATAGGGTCGGTGCATATATTGTCTTGTTATCGCAGCGTTGTTGTGGCAGGGTTACAAACCTTCCAAAGGTTGGCAACCCTCTTATTAAACCGCAATTCTACATCATTCTATCTTCTGTATTATCTGAAATATTTTTCGACAAAAAGCCGGTGTTTTTAAGCCGAATAATGATGTTTAAAGGAAGAGCCCTGAGCTCGATAGATGTTGTAACGCCGGATTTTAATCCGGGGTGCAAAAAATGCACTTTTTAGAGCGAGAGCAATCAGGTCGGTGCATATATGGTCTCGTTATCGCAGCGTTGTTGTGGCAGGGTTACAAACCTTCCAAAGGTTGGCAACCCTCT
>JBDTEF010000132.1:0-3829 GCA_039922615.1 Ginsengibacter sp. | reverse complement strand
AGGGCATCAGGAATAATGACCTGATGAGATTGAAAATGCCCGTACCAGCGAAAACACCTAAGGGAGGTTCACCCATTCCCCAGGTAAATCCTGATAATCCAAATTATTTATGGCCGATTCCTAACAGCGAAACATTGTATAACCAGGCTATTTAAATTGTATTCTCTTATGGTGCATGTCAAATCCTTCATATCCGGGGTAAGGCCAATCTTCATTCCCCGGAGATGAAAAACCAGGAAGGTTTTTTTGGACGCTTTTGTTGAAAAAATGTTTGAATAAAACCTTCCTGGTTTGGGATGCAGCACCTTAAATGATTGTCTCATTCGGAATAGAAAAAAAAAGGGATATCAGTTTGTTTTGGTAACAAAAGGCCTGGTGTAAACCTTTGTAGAACTGGAGACAATTAAAATGCCGGTGAGAGTTTAAAGGAATTCAAAAAAGGCCATCCTTAATTTAGAACCCATAACCAAAATGATCGCAAAATTGAAATGCTTCATTTATTTCTTCATTTAAAAATTGATAAAAATGATTAAAATCTTCATTAAAACCCTGGTAATTATATTGTTCATAATGCCGTCGGCGATTGGGCAAAAAATTCCTTCCCCAAAGGAGTTCTTTGGATTCAATATTGGCGACAATTATCAATTAGCCAATAATACCAAAACCCAGGAATATTTTCAGATACTGGCAAAAAATTCTGACCGCTCCATTATACAGGATATAGGTAAAACCGAAGAAGGCAGAACGCAATATATGATGATTGTTTCCTCTCCGGCAAACCTGAAAAACCTTGCACGGTACAAAGAAATTTCCCAAAAACTCGCCAGGGCAGAAAACCTGACGGATGAGCAAGCTGCTGCATTGGCAAAGGAAGGAAAGCCTGTTGTATGGATTGATGGTGGCCTTCATGCCACAGAGACTGTTGGCTCCCAACAATTAATCGATCTGTATTACAGCTTATTGACTCGTAACGATCCTACAACGTTGAAAATCCTTGACAACGTAATAATTCTTTTGTCAGAGGTAAACCCTGATGGCCAGGAATTAGTAGCCAACTGGTATATGCAGGAAAAAGATACCGCCAGGCGAAATATGAAAATCCCTTTCTTGTATAATAAATATGTCGGTCATGATAATAACCGGGATTTTTATATGATGAATATCAAGGAAACAAAAAATGTCGCCCGCCAGTTATATGTTGAGTGGATGCCACAAATTGTTTACAACCATCACCAGGCCGGCCCTCCGGGTTCAGTAATTGCTGGGCCGCCGTACAGAGATCCTTTTAATTATGCATATGATCCATTGATTATCACCAGCATAGACGGAATTGCTGCTAACATGATTTCCAGGTTAAATGTAGAGGGAAAACCCGGGTATACCCGTTTAGGCGGCTCTGTTTTCAATGCCTGGTGGAATGGTGGATTGAGAACAGCACCCTATTTTCATAATATGGTTGGTCTCTTAACGGAAATCATTGGAAACCCAACTCCTTCAGAAGTTCCCCTGGTGCCGGATAGATTGATTCCTAATAATGCGACACCTTTTCCTGTACTTCCACAAAAATGGCTATTCAAACAATCCATTGATTATTCTAATTCCCTGAATTATGCGGTATTGGATTATGCAAGCAGGATGGGAGATGAGCTGCTGGAGAACATTTATGTGATGGGGAAAAATTCAATTAATAAAGGTAGCCGTGATAACTGGACTGCAATTCCTAAACATGTGGAAGCGATTGAAACAGCTTATGATAAAGATGTAAAGGATGGTAAGATCAAGAAAGAAACAGAAGGATATTACCGCTCTCCCAAAATTCCTATGCGCTATTATGATAGTGTTTTTACGAATCCTGCATTAAGAGATCCGCGCGGCTTCATAATGAGCGCCAATCAACCTGATTTTCCTACTGTAACTACCTTTATGAATTCATTGCTTAAATCAGGCGTTAAAGTATTACAGGCTGACAAAGAATTTACTGTAAAAGGAAAAACATACCCTGCGGGTTCTTATATCGTCCGTACAAACCAGGCTTTCCGTCCGCATGTGATTGATATGTTTGAGCCACAGAATTATCCGAATGATTTCCAATATCCCGGTGGCCCTCCCGTAAGGCCTTATGACGCTACCGGCTGGACACTTGCATTTCAAATGGGTGTGCAGTTTGATAGGATTCTGGACGATTTTGATGGTCCGTTTAAACCCATAACGTACGGCGAAATTCAAACACCTCTGAGTCATACTGTATCTGCGTCTTCAACAGGATACCTGTTTAGCGCTACCGTAAATAATTCCTTCATCGCTGCCAATAATTTATTAAGTGCCGGCATCCCGGTTTGGCGCATTACCAATTCCATGGATAATATGCCTGAAGGATCATTTTATACTACAGATAAAGGGTTTGCAGTATTGAAGTCTGCAGGTGAACAATTAGGTATTAAAGCAGTGCCGGCTTCAACCAAACCTGGATCAGCCATTTCCATTTCTCCTGCCCGCATTGCACTATTGGACAGATACGGTGGTTCTATGCCTTCAGGTTGGGTACGATGGATGTTGGAACAATTTAATTTTAAATATGACCTTGTCTATCCAAAAGATATTGACAAAGGGAACTTGATTGCAAAATATGATGTCATCCTTTTAATCGACGATGGCGTGCCTCCCCAGGCAGGCGCAGCCAAAGAAACCAACTTTTTTAGCGAGCCGGAAACCAAAGAGGACAAAGACATTCCCGAGAAATTCAGGTACATGATGGGACAAATTACCGTGCAAAAATCAATACCTCAATTAAAAGAATTTTTAGAAAAGGGCGGCAATATAGTAACAGTAGGAAATAATACCAGGTTAGCTTATCACCTTGATTTACCTGTAAATAATGCGCTTGTGGAAATAAATGGAAATGGAGAAGAAAAGCCATTGCCTGATGGAAAATACTTCGTGCCTACAAGCATTTTGGAAGTAAATATAAATACATCTAATCCTGCTAACTGGGGCATGCCTGCAAAAGCTGATGTAGTATTCAACAATAGCCCGGTTTTTAACATTGAGCCACTGGCAAAAAATATCCAGGTGTTGGCTTCTTTTGGCAATAAAAATGCCTTACGTAGTGGCTGGGGTTGGGGACAATCTTATCTTAGAAATGGTGTTTCTGCTTTTGTAGCTGAAGTCGGAAAAGGCAAATTCTATGCCTTTGGACCTGAAATTACGAATAGGGCACAATCGCACGGCACTTTTAAAATGCTGTTTAATGAATTATATAAAACTAAATAGAAATAGTTACTGCTGACTATGATCTTATCAGCAATGTAGAAAACGACGAATTCGGAGAGGTTTATTTGTTTTTTTGATGATAGAAAGGGAGGCGCTGAAAAGTGTCCTCCTTTTTTTTGTGCTAATATTTTGTCGAAATTTTATCTGGCGAATGTATGGAACAAACAATGGCTTTACCGCTCATTATCTTCCCCACCTTTCCAATCTTCATGATAGTTGTGATGTAGTACCCGTATAATCTCCCGAGCAAGGGGTTCTGCATATTTATACCTAAAATTTTATTAATAATTTTTTTTCAAATTCTAACATTAATAATTTCTTGAAATTAAAGAATGTCGTTGGTCGGTAGACCACACGACGGCGCACAAACCCCCACCTTTCAAATCCTCATGATAGCTGTGATATAAGCCCCCGTGTGGTCTCCTGACCAAGGGGTTCTGCATTAAATCACCAATTGAAGAAAAAATTTCGGGTAAATTTTGAATCAAACGCAGTAAAAAAATTATTGTAAACTAATATTTTAAAAAATTACTTTTTCATTTTCTTTGCCTTTTTAATT
>JBDTEF010000131.1:0-4282 GCA_039922615.1 Ginsengibacter sp. | reverse complement strand
GGTAAGTCATTTGGCGGGTTTGTAATTCTGCTTGCTGGGCATTAATAATATTTTCCAGTACTAATTCTTTTTGGTATAATTCCGTAAGCCTTGCCCGGTGAAGGTCTAGTGCCTCTTTTAATTCTGTAGTTTTTACACCCGTTGTGCCACCAATTGCTTCATTCTTTGTCAACATTTCTTCCTCTTTTTTATACACCTCGAGCAATTTGGAATTCATTGCTATCCTGTTTTGCAATGATATAAGGCTATCAATGGAAACTTTTTCTTTTTCTTCAATATCTCTTGCACTTACAAAATCTTTTGTCGTCTGCACCGAGAGCAATGTGATATTTGCATTCGCTTTTAACTGTACACTTTGCTGGTCTAACTGGTTACTCAATTTCGGAAAACTAATTTCTGTACGGCCCGGTAATAGCGATACAGAAGCTGATCTTTCCAACCTTGCGCCGGAAGAAAAAACAGTAACGTTTTCCAATTTTGTTTCAGCAGTAATCTTTTTAACCTGGGCTTCAGATAAGAATACGAATAGGATAAGCGTACCTGTTAGTAGTAGTCGGAATTGCATGAGTCATGAGTTTTGGTGAAAATAATTCAAATTTCTATCCGGTGAAAATGTTTAATTACGCGCAGATAGGTAATGTAAAGATTCAATTTTTTACAAAGTCCATAAACAAAATAGTTCCGGGTAAAACATTATGAGGGTGGAATGGGAAAATAAAAAATTCCGGTGAAACTATTTTTTGGAAACAAATACTGTAATTAATGTTGCTTTGGAAATTAAAGGTTGAATTGGATTTTAAATTAAGACAGGAGTATCATTCCATCCAAACGGGACATCCGCAACTTACTTCCTAAAAATCATGGAGTCCCTGTTACAAGTTCTGTTTAGCATTGGTTGAACTCTTTCTTTTATTTTATAAATCAGTTTTTACCAGTTGTTTACGGTTTATTTATTGCCCGGATCATTTGGTTGCGAAATTATTTTCCAGCAGTAATTGTAATTTTTTACATTATTTCCCGGTTACTTCGCGAGTAATGCCTGTAGTTTGTCGAAATCAAAATTTTCCTTTAGCAATTCACTGGCTTTCTTTTCGGCTATACTTCTCACGTCACCCCATTTCAAATAAAAAAACTGTGGTGTCGTAAGTGGAACTTTCTTGTTCAGGTAATCCGGATTTATGATTACCCACTCCATTCCCTCTCCGGGTGCATCAAGGAAGTAATCTGTATCAGATGCTAAAGAATGACTAAAAGGTGGGTCAAAAGAGTGATGAGAAATGAAGGGCTTATTCATCCAGTCCTCAGTTTGTACTGCTGTAAAACGGACAATATCTTTCAGGTCATTGATGGCATCTTCAATCATTTTATTGTTCATGTCTTCTATCTCTTTATTGCTTTTAAACAATTCTGTACCCTTTTCGGCAGCAGATTTACTTTGCAAAAACTCGGCTAGGTTCTTTTTCAATCTGCCAATTGTGGCTTCTTCAGATTTACGCATCAATACGAGGTATTCTCTACGGGATACGGGTTTGAATAATCGCGACCCGGGTTTGGTAACAAGTACTCCGCCACCTTCTTTCGTTTCATAAAAAGGGTATCCTTTTATTTTATCCTTACTTTTCAATGAATAGTAAGTATATACTGCGCTATTATTAATCCTCACTTCTTTATTCGGTCCGATTCCAATATACTCATCTCTTAAACCGTCAATGATATCGTTTAGGCTATTGGCTTTGCATTTTATTTCAAAATTGTGCAAGCCTTTCCAATTAAAGCCGCCACCTACCTGGCAATAAATGTTGAAGGTGTATACATAACAACTGAAAGCTGATAGACCACCTGCACCATAATCACTGTTGTCGATGTCTGAAAAGCCATGCAATCCTGTTGCATCTTTAATGGAGGCAAAAATTAAATCCAATATCTCCAACCCATTTTTTTTGACTATGGGTTCTGTTGCCCTGTAAACATTTCCTTTTGGGTTTTCATATACACTTGGCTGCATTGCCGCTAATTCCTTTGTGCATTTCTGCGCCATAATGCCTGGTGTGAGAAACAAACAAAAAAAGATAAAAACTATTTTTTTCATAAAATAATTGATTGGATTAAAATCAGATTAAAAATTATTGAAAGCTTAAAGATGTGCACAAAAGATATCAGATAGAAAAACAATTTTTTTGATGGTAGGTAGTTGTTGAAATTATTTCTCCAACATGGCTTGCAGTTTTTTAAAATCAAAGTTTGTTCTAAAATCGTTGATCATTTTTAAAGTCAATACATCTGCATCTTTTGTATTTCCTTCAAATTGAATGGATAAAAATTGTATCGATGTCTCGGGTAAACTTTTATTTATATAATTCGGGTTAATAGTAACCCATTGTTTACCCTTAGTAACATCATTGCTATAATTTGTTTTTCTTAAATAACCCACTTGCTCTCTATCATTCCCACTATAAATCATCGGTTTATTTAAAGATTCTTTGGTGAAGGTGGCAGTAAACTTATCTAATTCTCCAGGAGAAGTTGTATAGCGGTCTGGTCGCTTTCCTGCATTAAAGCTGCTTGTCCATTTTTTAAACAGTGCTAAAAAATCTCCAACACTTACTGCATTAAATAAAGGCACAGAATCTTTTGTAATAATTACTGATGCATGTTTCCAGCTATCCCAGTTGTAAAAAAATAAAGGGAAGCCATTAAGATTTTCTGCCTCCTGTTCTTTGACAATATAGTAAACTGTTTTTCCGTTTAAACTATCGGTTTTCTCCTTATCTAAAATAAAATCCGGTTGCTTTTTTTTATCCTTAACAAGGTTAGGTACAAAATCATTGATGTACACATAAATATTGACCGTTGGGTTGCCGGTGCTTTTAATAAACGCTCCATTGTCTTTGCAGGTTACGGGTTGCAAACCAATTTCTATTAAACCCTTTACCAGCCCTTCATTACTTATATTATCCACTTGTGCTCTCCACTTTCCGACCATGCCTGTATTGCGTTTAAAAGCCGAATCAAAAAGCGCATATATTTTTACCATCTTATTGTACATCACTTCAGTATTGGCTTTATTTTCCTTGACATTTGTACCAATGTATTTATTAGCGTTGATTGGCGCACAGGAGTAGGGGAGTTTAGCAGCAATCTCTACGGTGCATTGTGCAGACAATTGTAAAACAGAAATAATTGCAATAATTGTCACAAATAGTTTTTTCATAAACCGTTATTTTAAGCGTTATCAAAATTTAAATCCATGCCAACTGATAAAATAAGCAGATTGAATTCTCATTATTTTTAAATTTTTTGATCTTCGAATTCTCCCTGCGAATAAATTATTAAAGCGTCAATAACACAATTGCCCCGGCTTTTACTACAATAAAAATGGACCCATTCCATTCATGACATTGTCAAAATTTATCCCATTTGATGACATTATTTTAACAGCTGCCATACCAAGCGGAATGGCTACATTTAATCTTTGGTTCGCTAAAACAGTTACGGGATTAGCACCTACAAGTGGGAATCCAAAAAAGCCGGGAAAGTTGAAATTCAGTGTAAGAACCTTTGAAGTCGTATTGACAACAGTAAAAAAAGGCATACTGTTAATGACTAAATCCTGGCCACCCATTGCAATTCCAATCACATTATCGCCTGCTGTTAACTGGACAGAATTGATTCCGGCAGGCATTTGGAAAGTGTTGAAAGATCCGGGGCCTGCACTTAGCATTTGCGGAGTGGTTCCTACTATAGGAGTTAATCGTAAATTATCGCCGGGATTATACATCCTGATCATTAGTGGTACAGGCGTATTGTTGTGGATTCTAAATCTTGACAAATCAACCAGGTGATGAATTACATCTCCGCGTGTGGCTGTACCCTCGAAGATGCCATCAAAATTGAACCCAATTCGTCCAACATCATCAGGAATAATAAAAAAGGCACTGTTGGAATTTGTGTTTCCCGTTGGATCGAGTTGCAGTTGACCTCCGGGCAATGAAGCATGAATAAAGTTGTCGAAATTAAATACATTCACATTCGTGTTTTGCCTCGAATCATTTATGAATTGGACTCTTTCATCATTGCTGAATACCCTAAAATTACCTGTGTTTCTAACAGGGTTAATTAGGTTTTTACCATTATAAGATGTGCTATCTGTTATGACTGTTTCCAGGCTTAAAATCGTCCCGTTTTTTCGGGTTAAATTACTACCATTAATAGTTACGTTTACATTGATAAAACCATTGGGTAAGGTAAAAATAAATGTTTCGGAAACTGGTATATTCTGAAT
>JBDTEF010000130.1:0-29749 GCA_039922615.1 Ginsengibacter sp. | reverse complement strand
ACGCTTTTCTCAATCAATCTTTTTATCAAGGGATATACATGGATAATATTTGCAATCTGCTGTACTTCGGTAATTTTTAATTCTTTTTTGATCATTAAAGCTTCTGCCAATAAATATTCCTCATCATCCAGGTCTGTAAAATCCTCACCATATTCTTCATTATAAATGAGTATTGCTTCGCTACTTAATTTTAAATGAGTCGGCAAAGCTGCGCTCATCACCTCTCCTTCACTACACATATAATATTCACTCATCCATTTCCAAAGTTGCAATTGTTTATTATAGATGACAGGCTCATCATCTATCACACTTAAAATTGCTTTGGTTTCGAATTCCGGCGCATTCTTACTGATGGATTTTATAATGCCTGCATATTTTTTATTTTTCCCAAAAACCACCTCAACTCTGCATCCTGTTTTAATTTTTTTCTCCATCGCCTGTGGCACAGCATAGGTATAGGTTTGCGGCACAGCAAGTGGCAATATCACTTCTATCCATGTAGTGAAAGGAAGATAAAATAAATCCTGTTTTATTGAATTTTCAATAATCATCTATGCAAATATAATTGGTAGCTTTCGGAGTAAGGCAGCGTATGCAGTTAAAAAATCATTCACCAATTTTATCGATCCAACTTGCGTGATACCTTATTAACCCCTCCTCCATTTGTTGATAAATCTTTTCTTTTAGAGAAGGCAGATCTTCAATGGTTAAACCCTCGGTAGACGTTTCAGAAAGATAAATAGCCCTGCATTTTCCCGGCATCAATGAGAAGATACTATTATTGTTTAAACGGTCGTTAGTATCAGGAAATAAAACAGGTTTTATTGGTTTTTTCGTTTCTATGGCAATCCGGAAAGCACCATCATAAAAAAATTTAAGTGGTTCATTTGTTTTATTGAAAGTTCCTTCTGGGCAAATTAAAATAGATATTCTTTTATTAATAAATGTTATAAGCCTTTCTACACTTTCTGCCCTTGCCTCCGGATTCTCACGATTTACTGTCACTGTACCTCTTTTATAGATGGAGCCAAAAACAGGTATTCTTGCCATCTCTGCCTTCCCCAAAATTCTTATATTTTTACCTGCCGTCACTATCATCATCATAGGAATATCCATGTAGGAAATATGATTAGTTACAAAAATATATTCTTTGTCTTCCGTCTTTTCCTCATAAATTTTCCTCGACCTGATAGCAGTAAAAAATAAAAATAGTTGCGCCCAAACCCTTGCTAACTTCATCACCATATTACCCCCTTTAATTGGCTTCTGCAAAAAAGCGATAACAAAAAGAGGCAGCAACAAGAACATCAGCAATAAAAAAATGGTAAAACCATAAACACTAAAAAAAAACTTTAAAACTTTTTTAAAAAATCTCATTTGAAGCACTTTATAAGACGAAAATATAAAAAGGAATCGAAATAAATAATTATGTAATTTCTTAATAACTTAAAACCATTTACTTAAGTAACATTTTTTATTTTTTACTAAAAATAGAAAATGATTGCGAAATTTAAGGATAAACCCTTACTTTTGCACTCCTAAAATTGGAAAAGTATGTTTGCTATAGTAAAAATTGCAGGCCAGCAATTTAAAGTTCAAGAAGGCCAGAGCTTATATGTTCCTCACATCAGTGGAAAACAAGGAGATAAGGTAGAATTTTCTGAAATCCTTTTGCATGACAATGATGGCAAAATATCCATGGGTAGTGATGCAAATGTAAAAGTAAAAGCAGAAATCGTGAACGACCTTGTAAAAGGTGACAAAGTGATCGCTTTCAAAATGAAAAGAAGAAAAGGCTTTAGAAAAAAACATGGCCATCGTACTCAATACACTCACATTAAAGTAACTGCTATTGCCTAAGCAATTTGCATATTAGAAAAGGGTTAAATCCATCTCTCTAAAACATTAACTTTTTAAACTTCAGAATATGGCTCATAAAAAAGGTGAAGGTTCGGTAAAAAACGGCCGCGATTCACAAAGTAAAAGATTAGGCGTAAAAATATTTGGCGGACAGGCAGCAATTTCCGGAAACATTATTCTTCGTCAACGTGGTACTGTATATCATCCTGGTAAGAATGTTGGATTGGGAAAAGACTTTACCATTTTTGCTACCACAGATGGTGTAGTTGAATTCAGAAAAACAAAAGGCGACAAAACGATCGTTTCAGTTAAGGGTGCAGAAGCTGTGGCTTAGTTTTTTTTATAATAAGTTTTTGACAGTTTATCAAATAGGTTTAATTTTAGTTTTTATTTACTAACAATTAAATTCTACAAACATGGCAACTGCAAAAAAAGCGGCTCCAAAAAAGGCAGCACCTGCGAAAGCAGCTCCTAAAACTGCCGCTTCAAAAACTGCAACTGCAGCAAAATCTGCAACAAAATCAGCTCCGGCAAAAAGTGCTGCTCCAGCAAAAAAGGCCGCTCCTAAAGCTGCCCCTGCTAAAAAAGCAGCACCTGCTAAAAAAGCTCCTGCAGCAAAGTCAGCATCTTCTAAACCTTCTGCAGCACCTGCAAAGAAGGCTACAGCAAAAGCTGCACCTTCTAAGAGCGCCGCTCCAAAAGCTGCTCCTAAAAAAGCCGCTCCAAAAATGGCCGCATCTGCATCGAAGGCTTCAGCAGCCCCGAAAGCAGCTCCTGCAAAGGCTCCTGCTAAAAAGGCTTCAAAGAAATCTTAATTGGAATAATCTTATTCCAGAAAAAATAAAAGTCCTGAAATTCAGGACTTTTATTTTTTTATACCAATCATCCTACCAATAATTGTTCTTTACAAATTCAACATTGACTTCTAATTATTTTAGGAATATTCATTTTCTATTTGATAAGATCATTTATTTTTTTTTAAAATTTGAAGAATTAATAATTTCGATAAATATTTTTTTTGTGAATGACTAATAAAAAAATTGCCCAACAATTCTCTCTACTTTCCAAACTCATGGATATTCATGGCGAGAATAGTTTCAGTGCAAAAAATTATTCGATCGCTGCTTACCGGATAGAGAAGTTACCAATGGATTTAAATAATCTCGATACCAAAGAAATATTTTCCCTTCCCTCAATTGGCGAATCAACAGGAAAAAAAATTCTTGAGATCATTGCTGGTGGCGAGCTTCCGGCTCTCAGGAAAATTATTGATAATACCCCGGAAGGTATTTTAGAAATGATGAAAATAAAAGGAATCGGTCCAAAAAAGATTCATTTGATCTGGAAGAAAATGGGCATTGAAAATATTGGGGAATTGCTGTATGCCTGTAATGAAAATCGTTTGTCAAATTTTAAAGGATTTGGAAAAAAAACCCAGGATAATGTGATCGAATCGATCGGATTCTATCTCAGCCAGCAAGGCAACTATTTATTTGCACAGGTAGAGCAGCTTTCAATTGATTTGCTTAAACAATTTCAACAATTATTTGGAAAAAATAATATTCAATTAACCGGGGAAATAAGAAGACATTCAGAAACAATCAATATCCTGGAATACCTGATTCCAGTAGATCTTACCGAAATTTCCAAAACGCTACAATCTCACAGCGAATTTGAATACATAGAACAATCAACTGATTTTATAGTGTATCAATATAACAATGGAATAAAGCTAAAGCTATACGCTTGCCCAGATAATAAGTTAATAGAATTATTATTTATCACTACAGGCTCTGATCAATTTATTGATGCATTTAAACAAAGTTTTCCAGCAATAAATTATTGGAGTTTAAAGGATGAACAGGATATTTTTAAAGAAGCTAATATTCAATACATCCCACCCTTTTTAAGAGAGGATGCAGCTATAATTTCAATTACAAAAAATAATAAAATTCCTCAACTCATACAGCCTATAGATATTAAGGCCATCATACATTGCCATAGTAACTGGAGCGATGGAACAAACACATTAGAGCAACTGGCAGAAGCCTGTATAAAAAGTGGCAAAGAATATCTTGTCATAAGTGATCATAGTAAAGCAGCCGATTATGCACAGGGACTTAGTGAAGAAAGAATAACCGCACAACATAAATTGGTTGACGAATTAAATGAAAAATTGAAGCCATTTAAAATTTTCAAAAGTATAGAAAGTGATATTCTCAATGATGGTAATCTTGATTACAGCAATTCTATTCTTTCCACTTTTGATTTGGTGATCGCATCTGTTCATTCCAATTTAAAAATGAATGAAGAAAAAGCTATGATGCGTGTATTGAAAGCTATTGAGAATCCGTACACAACTATTCTTGGTCACATGACCGGAAGATTGCTGCTATCAAGGCCAGGATATCCATTGGATCATAAGAAAATCATTGACGCCTGTGCATCTAATAATGTGGTAATAGAAATCAATGCCAATCCACATCGGCTGGATATGAGGTGGCAATGGATTGAATATGCAAAATCAAAAAACATTTTATTCTCCATTGATCCTGATTCACATTCTATACCTGAATTTGAAAATACAAGGTATGGTGTGCTGATAGCCCAAAAAGGAATGGTAACTGCAAAAGAAAATTTAAGTAGTTTTAGTTTAGCAGAATTCGAGAATTTCTTGAAAAGCAGAAATAAGGCTATTTGAATTTTTTCAAAATCAACTCAAAATTTGTTTGAAAATTAAAGGAAAATCAATTCATTAACTACTTAAGGGAATTTCAACATAAAATATTGTCCATTCATTCTCCTTTGTTTCGAACCATATTTTTCCATCTATTTTTTCAACGATTCCTTTACACATCGCAAGCCCAAGGCCTGTTCCGGAACTTTTTGTTGTAAAATTAGGTGTGAAAATCTTACTGATCTTAGCATCCGGAATACCATTACCATTATCCCTTATCGTAATCAGGACATTAGAATCTATGATTTCACTTTTTATATTAATAATTACTTCGCGATCATCCGGCACTGCCTGCACCGCGTTTTGCAATAAGTTAGTAAATAGCCTGTTTACTTGTGTCTTATCTGCATTGATATAAGTCTCGCTGCTTTGCAAATGAGTGTTGACAACAATTTTATCATTGGTAGCATATAATTCAATCACATTCTCCAGGGTCTGGTTCAAATTGAAAATTTGATTTTTTGAATAAGTAATATTAGCAAACTGTGCAAAATCGCTTGCTATTTTGGCCAGGTGATCGATTTGTTCCAGCAATATATTAGCGACATATAAAGAAATCTTTTTGACATCCGGAGAATTTTGATCAATAGCCATCTGCAGGTATTGCAAATTCAATTTCATAGGGGTAAGCGGATTTTTAATTTCATGGGCGACCTGTTGTGCCATTTCACGCCAGGCTCCCTCACGCTCACTCTTAGCCAATCTGCCGGCGCTATTTTCCAACTCTCTGACCATTTTGTTATATTCAATTACCAGCTCCCCTATTTCATCCTTTTTATTCCAAATGATTTCTTCATTACCGGTTTGAAGACTTACCTTTTTCATTTTATTACTGATCAGGGAAAACGACCTGGTAATTTTATTGGTAATAAATAACGCAATAATTCCTGCTAAGAGAAAGATAAACAGGTTCAGATTAATCACTGTAACTAAAAAATTAGAGATCTCATCCTTCAAATTATTTTGAGATTCAAAAAAGGGAATATTCAAATAGCCCAATTGCAATCCTGCGCTGCTTCGTATTGACAAATAATTATTAGAATAATCTAATGAGCCAATGTTTTGCTGACAAAAAAACTGGGCATCGTGTAATATATCAAGATGATAAAAAGCAGTTGGATCCATTTTCTCGCTTAATATCCCCTTACTGTAGGGTAGCGGCACAGATGATGCAATCAATTTTCCTTTATTATCATACAAATTCATCTCTGTAGAATGAATATTTGAAATATTCTGAACAGAAGTTTTCATTTTATCCACTGAGATCTCATTGAACCTTTTATCCGCATAAAATCCATTTTGAATTGTATCAATGCTGGTTCTTAATTCCTTTGCCATTACCTGGATGGTACGGCTTAGTTTCTCCTGGTTACTACTGTGGTAGCGACTAATAAAAAATAGAATGGTAGTGATTCCTATTACCACAAAAGAAAAGAAACTTATTAAAATAATAGTCCCGTGAATCTGGTTCCTGATAGAAAATGACCAGAATGATTTTACATCATCCCGCTTGTTGGAATCAGCAAAAAACTGGCTGACGATGTTAAATATAATGGTGACCAATAAAAAAGAAAAAAAGAGATAAGCAAATAAGGTGATTGTCTCAACTAATAATTTACTTTTTCTCACAATCACTATGGTCCTTTCTGTAGCAGCTTTGTACCAGAGTTCTTCATACCCATCATTTCTATAAATACTCCGGTAGCTGCCTGAGATAAAATTATGATGATTGATATAAGTTGGAAAAGGATAATCATTATAACTAGTTGTCAAATGATTACTGTCATACACGGCAAATGCATACGCAGTCGAACTTTCAAGGGAATTATTATTTATTCTTGAAAAAAGTTCAGGATACACGGCATCATAACCGAATTTTCTCGGCTTTGAAATAATAAAAATGGTACCAAGTAGATATCCATCAACATTCTTTATTTCTTTTTTACTGATGTAATTGAACTGGTCATAAGAAACATCGTAGTAATAAAGATCATTAATTCCTGTGGGTTTGGATTGAGTTTGTATAATTGTATTTAAGGAATTATAAGTAATAGAATCCCTGTTAAACAAAGCAGCACCAAATTCATTAAAAGTATAAATTCTAATATCAAATTTATTATTGTACCCGGAAAATATTTCATTGATAAGACTATCTTTCAGCCTGTGGTTACTTCTCTTTTCTTTAAATTGATAAAACACCGATGAGAGATATTCATTTCTAAAATCAGAGAGTACAATATTCATTACAACAGGTCCCGTTGGGTCTGCTTTCTCCGCAAGATTCGCTGCAAAATGCTTCCTTTGATCCAACTCTTTTACACTGTTCTGATAGACTATTACCGCAGTTATGGATATCGAAAAATAAATGATCCAGAATATAAATCTGGATGATACCAGGTTATAGGAATCCAATAACAGGTATTTGAAACCAATTAAATAAATAAATAGCAACAGCCATAGCAAAATATAGATATGAAAGAATACACTTGCCGTATTTATTTCAAAAGATAAAATTACCAATCCACAAAAAGCAATCAAATAATATTTATAGTAATCTTTGCCATCCATAAAATAATTGATGGGTCGTAAAAGTACCTGGATGCCAAAAAAATACCCGGTAGCGACACAGCTTAAAACTATAAATCCGATAGCACTATAGATATTGAGAGAAAAGAAATTAATTACATCAAAAGAAATTTGAGAATCTGCTACAAGACTACACACTATATCCCCGCCTTTTAGTGTAAACGCAATTATCAAAAACGATATGAATATTACCAGGGCCCATTTGTGCCAATTTTTTTTCCATTTTATAGAAGCGTAATCATATTGGAGATGAAACCTGGTAAACAATACAATCCACACAAAAAATACAGAATTGATTAGCAGATCTCCCAATGATCGTAAAATAAAATCGGAGCCATAAACAGTAGGATTGAACAGCTCAAATTGCGAAAAGTTGAAAGGAATATTCGTGTTATAGGTAATGAGTCTTATAAGAAATAGGGAACTTACAAGGACTCCAAAGGCGGTAAAAAATCCGGATTTTTTAACCAGGAAATTCGTCCATGTGTAAATAAAAAATAAAATTAAAAGTGATCCCAAAATTTTTGAGATTATTGCCATCAAATTATCATGAACGATATTGTGGGTGCCGGATTTCGTCAAATAAAAAATAGGTTTACCATCATTGTTCCTTATTACAAGCGGCTGCTTTTGCAGGCTTATATTGTAGAGCTTTTCAATATTTGGAACAGCAACAAAAGAGTTATGCAGGTATTTGTTTTCTACATAATAATCCCACTTCACCGGGATAAGGCACACTACTTCATTTAAGGTGCTATCTTCAGCATAAAATACAGTTTTTTCGGTAACATACCAGCCATTCAATAATTTTTCAAAACCAGTTTTACGTTTATCGATAATTGTTTTTATATCCGGCTCCACTATTTGGGTGTTCCAGAAAACCGGATTGTGGGGACCATCTTTTTCATTGTAAAAAAATAAGTAAAAATCCTTTTCAGACAACTCACTTAATTCGTCACCATTAATTTTTTTATTAGCGATTTTATGCAGGAATGCAGAATCTTTAAAAAATGCAGCAACCTCATTCTGCTTTTTATGAATATCCTTTTGAATTTCATTTTGAACTGCGTTTCCTGAAGAACTTCCCGACAAATAATTATTGATGATAAATGAAAACGTGAAAAGCCAGGCAGCTATGATTAGCAGGTAATTATTTTTTTTAAAAAAAGTATCTTCTTTAAACAGCTTCAAATCAACTATTTTTCTTTTTTATTTCATTCCATATTGTATCCATTTCCTCCAGTGTCATCCGGCTCATATCCAATCTTTTTTGTTGAATGGCTTCTTCCATTTTAGTAAACCTGGTGATAAACTTTTTATTGGTACGCTCCAGCGCATTTTCCGCATCTACCTTCAAAAAACGCACATAATTGATAATAGAAAATAACAAATCCCCGGCTTCATCTTCAACATGATCCAGGTTACCTGAATCTAAAGCTTGAGACAATTCTTTTTTTTCTTCTTCTACCTTTTCCCAAACCTGTTCTTTTGTCGCCCATTCAAAACCAACCTGTTTTACTTTATCCTGTACACGCATGGCTTTCACCATTGCGGGAAGTGATTTTGGCACGCCACCCAATACGGATTTTTTCCCCTCCGACAACTTTATTTGTTCCCAATTTTTTTTCACTTCCTCTTCATTTTCTACCTTCACATTGCCATAAATATGTGGATGCCTTTTAATTAATTTTGTACAAATCCCATCTATTACTTCCTGCAATGTAAATTTCTTTTCCTCTGTAGCGATTTTTGAATAGAAAACAATATGCAAAAGGAGATCACCTAATTCTTCCTTTATTCCAACCCAATCTTTATCAGTAATCGCATCTACCAATTCGTAAGTTTCTTCAATCGTTTGCTGACGCAAGGTATGAATGGTCTGCTTCATATCCCATGGGCATTTTTCTCTCAATTCATCCATAATATTTATTAAAGATGAAATGTCTGGTATTTCGGATTTCATAGATTATAGCGCGTAAGAAGATTAAACATTTAAAAAAAGTAAAGAAAAAGGCAAAAAAACAAATCAAAAACAACAAACTTCAAAAGATAGTTTTAAAAACTTACTCCATAAAAATAAGCCATTGACCTAAATAACTACGGGTCAATTTTATCTACCATAGACTTTGTTGGATTGATTTTTTACTAAATTTTCTAATTATATTTATCCAGTCCGAAACAATACAAGTAGGCTGTTGGCAGATTATTAGGATAAATTCCGGTTAAAATTAATAAACAAATACATCAAATGCTTTGAATCAATTATTTTAGTTGACTATTTAAATTTTACAATAAAATTATTCTTCTTTATGGCCGGAAAACGTATCATTTATTATTCATTTATTTTACTATTTTCATTTCTTTCTCTTGGTGCAAAATCCCAGTATTATTATAAAGACATAATGAACACTGTGTCTGTCAATAGAGAGTTCGCTATTATGAAAAGTGCGCAAATAAAAACCATCAAATTAAAAAGTTTTGATGATAATGATGCGCCTACGCAAGGTTTCTTCTGTGAAAAAAAAATCAACACCAATTTTTCTCAATCCGAAATGTTATCAAAATCAAACATAACAGGTGAATCAGTAATAAAAACAGATTATAATACACAGGGTTTAATAACGAAAGCTGTTATTACCACGCCTACAACATCCAACACGATTCAATATGATTATGATGTAGCAGGGAATGTCAGTAAAATAACCACAGCAACATTTGGAGATTATGATAGTTCGATAATTACTGAAACACATGAATATGCTTATTCAGTAAATAATAAGCCAGAAAAAATGTTACGAAAAAAAAATAATTTATTAGTAGCTACCATAAATTTTAAAACAGATGATAAGGGAAATGTGATCGAAGAAAATGCAACAGGAAAATCAATTGATAAAAAATATTATTACTATTATGATAGTCAAAACAGGCTTACAGATATTGTTCACTTCAATGAAATAGCGCAAAAATTATTACCGGATTTCATGTTTGAATATGATCAGGCAGATCAGCCAAAACAAATGATTTCTGTAGATGAAAGTGCCAGGAATTATTACTTATGGCGTTATGCATATAACGATAAAAATCTACCTGAAATTCAGAAATGTTATTCTAAAGAAAAAAGAAAATTAGGAACGATAGAATATGAATACCAATAATAATTATTCAGTTTTCATTTTTTCCCAATTCCAGGCTTGCCAGGTAATTATCAATGTGAGGATACTTTCAAGAAAAGAGAGGCAAACATAAAAGATCCTCCATTCTGCAATAGAGGATATGCCCACCAGTAAAGTGAATAAGGTAAAGAATATGCCTACGACTATGTTGAGCCATTTGGTTAATGATGGCTGAAGCATCAGTGATAGGAAAATCATCATAGAAGGAATAGCTAAAACAAGAGTGGCAGCCAACAATTTCATTGGACTGTCTATTATATTCTTTCCGTTTAATAATTCTCCTACTTTTCCAGGTACATATAATTCGAAGTAATCGCCATAGATATAACAAAACATAACTGCTGTCCATAAAGCAGATAATTTCAGTCGAACATTTATTTTAAACTCTTTCAATTGTAAAGTTTCCATAATAAAAAAAATTAAAGCATATTTTTTTTCTCTCTTACGCCAATAAATAGCATCCATAAACAAATACCTATTTCACCGATGCTGGCCGGCAAAATCATATACTTAGAAATAGCCATTTTGTTGTATTCCGGAGAAAGAAAACCAGCAGTAAAATCTACTAAATAACCAAAGCAACCCATCATCAATAGGATACCCAAAATTTTTGGAAGAAAACCAGATTTATATACCAGCAATCCGAACGGGAAAAGCCAAAGCCCTGAAAAAATTGAAATGATCTGCAGGCCATTATTATAGAAACCCAGGTACAATAAAACCTGGTCTTGCAACTGTGTTATACCAAATGTATTCAGAGAACCCGCTTTACTGATAAGCGTCAATACAGAAAATTCGTTGCTAAAATTGATGAAAGCCAAAGGAGCACTCATCACACCAAAAACCACCATCAAAACAGACCAATTTTTATTTACATTTTTTAATAATTTATATAAGACAAATGGCAGTAATAAAAAGGCTAAATAGCAAACAAAACCCCCGAGGATACCTAATCTAAATAGTGATTCTGATGCTGAAATATTGTTATAGGTAATTGCAGCATTATTCCATACAATAAGTTTAGAAGGAACATACATTAAATGAAATATTCCCATCAATACAACAATTAAATACAACAGGCCAGCAATTCTTGCGATGGTTTTATTTGATGTCATTTGTAAAAGATTTATTATCGTAATACGATAATAACATCAACAATGTTACAATTGAACGGGATTTTCTGATCAATTAAATTTTACCGGCATTTTCCCTTCTTCAATTGTAGCCAATTGAATAATTCCTGATTAAGTAATAATGGAATCCAATAGATGAATTAAACTTCACCAAAGCCGGTAGGTTATGGAGGATAAAAAGCTGGTTATTGTTTTCCTTTTATTATGCTTGCGATAAATGTTCTACGCCAGACAATCATTAATATCAAAATAAAAATTCTCAATCTGGGTGATAACCTGGTCTTCTGTGGTCTTCTTAGTTTCAATTTTAATTTTATCTAACCTTCTTGAATTGTGCGTCAGAAGTTCTTGTTGAATTGTTTTCCATTCAATTCTTCTTCCCAATCCGAGATATTTCAGTACTGCCATTTCTGTTCCTACGTAATAACTTAGATTTGTTTTTCCAATTAAAAAAGGGTTGTCAATCGAATTGCCAATGCCTCCTGAAATAGGAAGATCCATATTAAAATCGTCTAGTAATAATTTCTTTAAATTCAAAAGCAATTTTTTTTTGATGGAGTAATTTTTTTCCCTCACCTCTGAAATCGATTTCTTATTGAATCAATTGTACAATATCATACAATATAATTATGATAGCCCCCATTGTTATCAACATCATTAATACTCTTTCCCAAACCAATGGCTTTTTAAAACTTTTGGCAGCAAAAACAATTGCAATAATGCAAAGGACAATTGAAATAATGTGCAATACAGCAAAATTGCTCATCCAGGCAGGAAAATAACTGGAAAAAATATCTTCTTTATTCGCATGGCTTACACCCCCATCCCTAAAACCTATAGAAGCTGACAATGTAGAAATTATTAATGCAGGTATAAAAACCACTATGGATATAATAGCCGTCGTTAACGAATTTTGGTGAATTTTGGTCATAGCTTTTTTTAGTTCTAAAAGTAATACAAAAAATCAATGGGTTACTAAGTTCATTTTTTAGAAGCATCAAAATTTCATATATTAGATGACCAATCGCTAATTTAACCGCGAAAAACAATAATGACAAAAGAATAAAAACAATAAAAATACACCTTGTAATCATGATTTATTTTTGAATTTTGGTAGTTTTTTAAAACAATTTTCACCCACCTATAAAAAAATTTTACTTACTTCAGCAAGGCTATAATAATTAGAAATCAACGCACAATATGTAAATAGTATTTTAATATAATGTTCATTTCATTTATGATTTAAATAATGGCATGATTTTCGGCAAATAGAGGATTCAACAATGCAATTTTCTAAATGGTTTTAATTTCTACCTAACCTCTTACCATCAAATATCTAAAACCAAAAACCATGGACTATTCAAACACTCCCAATCAAATACCGGAGAGCAGAACTCAGATAACAGAGACTAAAACAAACAATAATGCAAAAAATGTTATCATCGGAATTCTTGTTGCTGCAGTAATTTTACTAGGTGGATTTATGCTTTACAATCAATCTAAAACAAATGATAAAAGCGTTGCACAACAAAATGAGATCGTAAAAGTTACAGCCGAAAAAAGTGATGTACAAAATAGTTTCGACGCATCATTGGCAAGGTTAGATTCTATGACGACTACAAACACCGAAATGCAGCAAAAACTCGCTGACAAAGATGGCGAAATTGCTAAAATAAAAGGTGAAATCCGTAGCATACTTAATAAGAAGAATGCAACTGCAGCAGAATTATCCAAAGCAAGAAACCTGATCGCCCAGTTAAACGGCAAAATCAGTAGCCTTGAAGAACAGGTAGCGTTACTCACACAGGAAAATGATTCTTTAAAAACTGATGGCGTTACATTGCGTGCAGAAAAAGCAACCTTAACGCGCAATCTGGATTCAACCAACGTACTTAAAACAAACCTGGAAAAAGTAGTTGATGTAGCAAGCACACTAAATGCATCCAATATTTCAATTACTCCCATAAAAATTAAAGGAAACGGTAAAGAGAAAGTAAAAACTACCGCAAAAAGAGTTGATAAACTGGTAGTAAGCTTTGATGTAAAAAACAGGATCATTCAGCCAGGTACTACAGACATTTATGTAATAGTGAAAGGTCCGGACGGGAATGCAGTAACTTCAACCCCATCAGGAACATTTGATACACGTGAGCAAGGAAATATGCCTTTCACAGCAAAACTTCCCGTGACTTTAGAAACATCCGTATCTAAAAATGTTCAATTTTCATTCGCCCCTACAGCTCACTTTCAACAAGGGACCTATAAAATAGAAATTTATCAAAATGGATTTCTTATAGGTCAGGGAACAAAAGAGTTGAAAAAAGGTGGTTTGTTTAGTTAATCATATTTAATAAAATACAACAACAACAAAAATAGAAAAAGCTGTCCCACAGGATGGCTTTTTTGTTTAGATCATTTTCCTATTTTAAAATGATTACTTATATTTATTAAAAAAAATGAAATTATTTTTCCTTCTGGTCTTTTCCATCTTTTCGTGTGCCGTATCAGCGCAGAAAACAGATATGGCCCTTCAAAAAAAAATTGAAAGTTTGTTCAAATCTTTTAATGGAGAGGTAGGAATCTATGTGCAAAACTTAAACGATAAAAGCGTAGTAGCCATTAATGCAGATACTATTTTTCCTACAGCCAGTATGGTAAAAGTGCCCATATTAATTGGCATCATGCACCAGATACATGATGGCGTACTTCAATACCATCAAAGCATGACCTATACTGATTCTCTATTTTATTCCGAAGGTGATGATATGCTGGCATCCTTTAAAAGCGGGGAAAAAATTGAGTTGTCAAAAGTGATTTTATTAATGATGAGCACGAGTGACAATGCCGCAAGCCTCTGGCTTCAAGGACTTACAGGTGGCACAAAAATTAATAACTACCTGGACTCCCTCGGCATGAAAGCAACGCGCGTAAACAGCAGAACCGAAGGCAGAAAATTAAATTATAATCAATATGGATGGGGACAAACTACTCCGGCAGAAATGGCGGAACTTTTAAAAATGATCGTAGATAATAAAATTATAGACAAAACGATTAGTGAAAGAATGTTGCGGGTAATGGGCCGTCAATATTGGGATGAAGAAGCCATTTCTCAAATACCACCAAACATATTTATCGCCAGTAAATCAGGGGCTGTGGATGCCAGCAGGAGCGAGGTCTTGTATGTCAACAGTGCTACTCCCTATATATTTTGCATATGTACTAAAAATAATAAAGACCAGAGTTGGCAATCGGATAATGAAGCATGGGTACTTACACGAAAAGTATCACAATTATTATTTGAACATTACAACCCGAAATCGACTTGGAAAGCTTCACCACTATTAAAATAGAAATCAGGATTAATGATATGCCGGATTATAACTTTTAAAGGTTTTCTTATTAACGAAAATTAAATGAGATTTTTAATGACAATTGCCACCAAGGCTTAGCCTATATAAATGTAATTGATTGTGAGAAATGGTTTACAAGGAGTTTTCATGTTGGCCACTATATATTTCACCAGTGTTTTTCATACTATTTTAAACCTGTTAACTATGCGTTAAAACAGCCAGGTTTATCCATTTCTATTTAACTTTCTTAACCTTCGTACGTCTTACATTGGATGCGTGAAAAGTCTTCTCTCATTTTTTAAAAACCAAAAACATGAAAAATAATATAAGATGGGCTTCAATGTTTGTTATTGCATTATTATTTGCAGGCAATGCCCAGGCCAAGGCAAATGATAATTATTCTCCGCCAAATTCAGAAATTACTTACCAGCAATTTTATAACGATCTCAGTCCTTATGGAAACTGGATCAATGATCCGCAATATGGATACGTGTGGTCACCACGCGAATCTGAATTTCATCCCTACAGATCCAATGGAAATTGGGCCCATACCCGATTTGGCTGGACATGGGTATCAGGGTATAGTTGGGGCTGGGCACCATTTCACTATGGCCGCTGGATAATGGATCCATACTACGGATGGTTATGGATACCAGGTTACGAATGGGCACCTGCCTGGGTAGATTGGAGAAGCGGTGGTGATTATTATGGATGGGCGCCAATGGGCCCTTTCGGTTTTAATGTGTCAGTCAACTTTTGGAACTTCGTTCCCCGCAGGTATATTTACAGTCGTAGAATGAATAACTATTATGTAAATCCTACTAAAAACGTGACTATCATCAATAACACGACAATTATTAATAATTATGGCAATGGTAATAATAGTAATACAGGACCCAGAAGAACCTACAATACCGGACCTTCTGTAAGAGAGGTAGAAGATGCAACAAGAGCCAAAGTGAGAACATTAGATGTCGTTCAAAGCAGCAAGCCAGGTGTATCATCTTTAGGAACATCATCTATCAGGATGTACAAACCTGAAGTTGAAAAATCAGATAACAGCAGTGCTACAATACGTCCTGTAAAAGCTATTGAATTAAGCGATGTACAGAAAAGAGATGTGTTAGATGGAAGAAAGGGATCATTGGAAAAAAGCGATCTGAGACCTGCCACTTTAGGCAGTACCAGGAATGTAAATGCAGACAATAAGAGTCTGAATGAAACACCTGAGAGAGTGGATGCTAATACATTCCAGGATAATGGTATAAAAAATAGTTCAGTTGATCACAGACAATTAAATACGGTTAGACCAGAATTAAATAATACTGTGAATCCTTCTAACAGGCCATCGAGGGAATTAAATGCAACTCCTGAACTGCCTTCAAGATCAAGAGTAATAAATCAGGTTACACAGGATCAGCCTGTTGCAAATAGTCAAATGGAAAAACAGGATATGCCGGTTCAGGACAGAAGTATTCCACGCGTAAGGCAAACGCCATCGAGGGGAAATGAAATATTCTCCAGGGATGTGCCAGAGGCTAGAAATGAAGCGCGGGAGCAAGCGTCATCAAGACAACCTGCACAAACCAGGGAAGCACCAGTGAGAAGGGTTGCGCCTGTTAGAGAAGTTCCCTTAAGACAGGAAAGAGTACGTAGCGTTCCTGTAAGAGAGAATAACTCAGGTAAAAATTCCGATTCACCCAGAAGAGTTAGAAAAGATTAAAATAAAGCAGAAATTAAAAAGTTAACCAGGCTTGTTCCTGGTTAACTTTTTTTTTAGTAATATATTAAGAAAACTAAATAGAATTTATTTGCAACCATTGATTTTTACAATTCCGCCTAATTGTCCAATTATCAAAAAATTAACTACTTGTATTTTGCAGGGGTATAATTAAATGTCATTTTTGATTAAAATCACTTAATTTTGCGGCTCTTTATGAAAATAGCTTTCATTTTATTAGTTCCATTTTTGATGCTCAGTGCATGTCAAACTAAATTTGGCAAAATCCTCAAAAGCACTGATTATGAGTACAAACTGAAGCAGGCAGATGAGTTTTTTGCAGATAAGAAATACCAAAAAGCCCAGGAATTATATTCAGAATTATTTCCCGTATTCAAAGGATCAGATAAATTTGAAGAGTTGTACTATAAATATGCTTTCTGCTCCTACTACCAAAAAGATTACGAAAATGCACAAAGCATGTTTAGTGGATTTTTAGGGATTTTCCCCAACAGTCCGAAATCTGAAGAAATAGCTTATTTGCAGGCTCTTTCATTTTATAAACAATCCCCACAGGCAGGCCTTGACCAGGTGAATACGCATAAGGCAATTGGCATGATGCAGAGCTATATCAATAATTATCCAAATTCAGCCAGGGTACCGGATGCCCAGGAAATAATTGCAAAGAGCAGAAAAAAATTAGAAACAAAAGATTATAAGACTGCTCAGCTTTATTTTGATCTAAGTCAATTTAGGGCAGCTGGAATTACGTTCAATGATTTAATCAATAATTATCCTGAATCGAAAGAAGGTGAGCAATATATGTTGATGGCAATAAAATCTTACTATCAATATGCCAAATTAAGTATACCCAATAAACAGGAGGAAAGATACCAGGTAGTGAATACTGAATTCCTAAATTTCCAGGATAGATTTCCACAAAGTACTTTGATGAAAGAAGCAGAGAGTTATAATAATCTAAGCCAAATTAATATTAAAAAATTACAAGATGAGCAAACTAAGGCGTCAGCAAACCGCTAATACTACGAACGTAGTAGAAACAAAAAACCTGGTAGATATTAAGGCGAAAACAGGTAATTTATATGAGTCTATTGTGGTGGTAGCGAAGAGAGCAAACCAAATAAATATAACCATCAAAGAAGAATTGCATAATAAGCTGGAAGAATTTGCAAGTCACACAGACAGTCTTGAGGAAGTACATGAAAATAAAGAGCAAATAGAGATCTCAAAAGCTTATGAGAGAATGCCCAATGCTACTATCCTTAGTCTTGTTGAATTTATGGATGACAAAATCTATTATCGCAGGAGTGAAGATAACCTGTTCGATTAGTCGTTATATAAGGAAAGCCTATATTAAATAGAATTGCTTTTTTTTCCAATAAGAATTGATACTTTTAATGTCCTGTCAGTGATGGGACATTTTTATTTAATATTAATACATGCTAAAGGGTAAGAAAATATTATTATGTGTCACGGGAAGCATTGCTGCTTATAAAGCAGCCATTCTTTTAAGATTGCTGATAAGGTCAGAAGCAGAAGTAAAAATAATAATGACTCCCTCAGCAACTGATTTTATATCGCCCCTCACGCTCTCCACACTTTCCAGGAACAAAGTCCTTATTGATTTGGTATACGACGATGTTTGGGTCAATCATGTGCTATTGGGAAGATGGGCAGATGCTATTTTAATTGCCCCCGCCACGTGCAACACGATTGCAAAAATGGCCAATGGTCAATGTGATAATTTGTTACTTTCCGTTTATTTATCAGCCACCTGTCCTGTAATTATTGCTCCTGCGATGGATGAAGATATGTGGTATCATTTAGCGACCCAAAGAAATTTAGATTTATTACAATCAATTGGTAATTATATCATTCCTGTAAACAATGGTGAATTAGCCAGTGGTTTGTCAGGGCCGGGAAGAATGGCGGAACCTGAAGAAATTATTCAATATTTAGAAAACCATTTCGATGCAAAACAATCATTAAAAGATACAATGGCCCTGGTGACAGCGGGACCTACTTACGAATCACTCGATCCTGTGCGCTTTATTGGTAATTATTCCACTGGGAAAATGGGCATCGCAATCGCAAGTGAACTTAGCAACCGTGGCGCAAAAGTGACACTTGTTTTGGGTCCCTCTACAGAAAAAGTACCTGGCAATATAAATACGATCAGGGTACAATCCGCAGAAGATATGTATAATGCATGTATGCAACATTTTGACGATTATAAAATAATTGTAATGGCTGCAGCCGTAGCTGATTATCGGCCTTCAACAGTCGCCGATCAGAAAATAAAAAAAGGTTCAGCTGGTTTTACACTCGATCTTGTAAAAACAAAAGATATTCTTTTGGAGGCAGGTAACAGAAAAACACCGATGCAGGTATTAGCGGGCTTTGCGCTTGAAACAGAAAATGAAAGAGAAAATGCGCAAAAAAAATTAGCAAAGAAAAATGCAGACTACATTATTATGAATTCTTTAAATGACAATGGTGCCGGCTTTGGACAGGATACTAACAAAATCACTATTTTTGAGAAAAGTGGCAAAGAATTTAATTTTTCTTTAAAATCGAAAAAAGAAGTAGCAACTGATATTGTAAACATTATTACCCAAAGGATTAATGAATAAATTAATTTTATTTTTTTTAATGAGTGTTTGCTATTGCAACAAATCAATAGGGCAGGAATTGCGTGCAAGAGTGAATGTCAACAGTAGCAGGGTTGGAACAACAGTAGATAAAAAGACATTCCAAAACCTGCAAACTGCGCTTATTAATTTTATAAATACCAAAAAATGGAGTAAGGATAATTTTAATACTGCCGAAAAGATAGACTGCAGTTTTTTATTGAATCTTGAAGCCACCAGTGATGCGAACGTCTATAAAGGCACACTTACCATTCAATCTGCAAGACCTGTATTCAACTCCTCCTATGCCTCTCCTATTATTAATTATAAAGACAACGACATCACTTTCAAATACGTAGACTTTCAACAATTGGAATTCAATGAAAGCCGTGTTTCCGGATCTGACCCTACAGCTTCAAATCTTACAGCCATATTTGCTTATTGGATCAATATGATTCTGGGTTTTGATTATGATTCATTTTCTCCAAAAGCTGGCAATATCTATTTTTTGAGTGCCCAAAACATTGTCAATAATGCACCGGAAGGAAGAAGCTTTACGGGCTGGAAATCTTTTGATGGTACGAGGAACAGGTATTGGCTGGTCGAGAATATGCTTAATAGCAGGTATAACATTATTCACGACGTTATTTATAAATATTATAGAAATGGCATGGATCAATTGTATGATAATGAATCTAACGGCAGAAAGGAAATTTTGAATGCACTTGATCTTTTAGGAAATTTTAATGGCGATAATCCTAACACCATGATCGAACAATTTTTCTTCCAGGGAAAAACCCAGGAATTAATAAAAGTATTTTCAAAAGCCTCACCGGGAGACAAATCCAGGGCACTCGCCTTGCTCGAGCAACTTGATATCACGTCTGCAGGTTTGTATAAGGAACAATTGAAATAATGAATAGAATCCTTTGTATTTTTCTTTTACTATCTCTCGTGGCATGTTCATCTAAAGAAAATGCCCCTTCGAATGTGTTACCAGATAGTAAAATGAAAAGTGTACTTTGGGATGTGATGAGGGCGGAGTTCCTGGCTCAGCATAATGCGCGAAAAGACTCTACCATCAATTTAAATGCTGAAACAAGGGTCCTGACTGAAAAAGTATTTGAAATTCATAAAATAAGTGCCAAGGATTTCGATAGAAGCTATAACTGGTATACGGCTCACCCTGATCAAATGCAATTAATGCTTGACAGTTTATACATCCAGAAGCAAAGAGAATTAAATCCTCCACCATTGGATTCAAATGCAAAGAATAATAGACTACTAAAACCTTCCATTCAAAAAAAGTCACTATCACATGAATAAAGTTTTTAAAAATGCAGAAGAGGCAGTACATGATATTTCAGATGGAAATACAATTATGCTTGGCGGATTTGGTTTGTGTGGAATACCGGAAAATTGTATTTCAGCCCTTGTTCAAAAAGGTGTTACCAATCTTACCTGTATATCTAATAATGCCGGAGTCGACGACTTTGGCATTGGATTATTGCTTCAAAAAAGACAATTAAAAAAAATGATTGCTTCTTACGTGGGTGAGAATGCTGAATTTGAAAGACAATTGCTGAGTGGAGAACTCGATGTAGAACTTATACCGCAAGGAACACTTGCAACAAGGTGTATGGCATCTGGTTATGGAATGCCCGCAATATTTACGCCTGCCGGCGTAGGCACGGAGGTGGCAGAAGGAAAAGAAACAAGGGAATTTAACGGCAAACAATATTTGTTGGAATATGCTTTTGATGCTGACTTTGCATTGGTAAAAGCATGGAGAGGAGATAAATTTGGCAACCTGATTTTTAAAGAAACTGCCCGAAATTTCAACCCGATGATGGCAATGGCTGGAAAAATAACCATTGCTGAAGTAGAAGAATTAGTAGAAGCCGGCGACTTAAATCCAAATGAGATTCATACACCTGGAATATATGTCCACCGCATATTCCAGGGAAGTAAATACGAAAAAAGAATTGAACAGAAAACGGTTCGTCAACGCGATGAATGATCGGACAGGTTATCACGGAATATAAAAAAAACGCAAGAGGGCAAAATTTTAAATTTAGCTTCTTAGCTTTCTTAATAAAAATAGTTTTTCAGCACATCACATAAAACCATGTTAAATAAAAATCAGATAGCCCAACGAATTGCCAAAGAATTACAAGATGGATATTATGTCAATCTCGGGATTGGTATTCCAACCTTTGTTGCCAATTATATTCCTGAAGGAATCAACGTAATACTTCAGTCGGAAAATGGTTTACTCGGCATGGGGCCATTCCCAATTGATGGCGATGAAGATGCAGACCTGATCAATGCAGGTAAACAAACAATAACCACCTTACCGGGTTCTGTATTTTTCGACAGCGCTATGAGCTTTGGAATGATAAGAGCGGGAAAAGTGGATCTTACAGTACTTGGTGCCATGGAAGTAAGTGAGAACGGAGATATTGCCAGTTGGAAAATACCTGGCAAAATGGTGAAGGGAATGGGTGGAGCTATGGATCTTGTCGCCAGCGCGAAAAATATCATTGTAGCTATGATGCATACCAGCAAAGATGGAGAATCTAAATTATTGCCTAAATGCGAATTGCCATTAACCGGCATTAATTGTGTAAAAAAAATAGTGACTGATCTTGCCGTTTTAGAAGTAAGGGATGGCGCATTTTATTTACTGGAACGTGCCCCGGGAGTAAGTGTGGAGGAAATAAGAAATAAAACGAAAGGCAAATTAATGGTGGAAGGGGATGTTCCTGAAATGGAGTTTTAGGGTTTTTCCAGTGAGTTATTTGGTATTTATAATTCATTTCGATTATTCGTAACTATTTTCAGAAAGATTAAATTATTTCAAATCTTTTAAAAAAAATTTCTGATTTGCAGGATCTGGCTTTTCAATAAACAATGAATTGTATAATATGTTTCTTTACCCAAAAAGACAATTAAAATCCCCTGTTTAATCATGATAATAAATAGAGCAATGAATGTAAGCCTTGCGCCTTGGCTGCTTTCCGACTTTGCATGAAAAAAATTAATCTATTACATTAATTTTCTTCTCCCTATTCCCAAACAATTTCCTGCTAACATTTTTTATTCTCCGTTTATATAATCACATCCATTCTTTTCAATCAAATAATTATATTGTGAACTACAGACAATAAAATGATACTTATGCGGAAATTCAATAGATTATTAATTGCAGCTACTCTAATTCTTATTTTTTCATCTTCTCTGCAGGCCCAGAAGAAAGATTTTACCCAGGAGCAGTTATTGAAAAATAAGATGCCGGATATTATTTCACCTTTGCCTTCTGTTTCATGGAATGAAGATAACCAGTTGGTTGTCTCTAAAAGATTGCATAAAGATTCCTCCCTGCAAAAGTTTCTCTTTGATTTTAAAACGAGGAAAGAAATGCTCTATACTAATCCAGCAAAAGGTATTTCTACCTATAGAAAATCAGTTACATCCAAAGAAAATGATCTGTATTACAAAGGAAATGACGGAACAGAAATTCGACTGACAAATGATTCTTTGAAAAAAATAAATCCTACCTTTTCTCCGGATAGTAACTATGTAGCTTATACGAAAAATAACAACTTATTCATTGTAGATATAAACTCCAAAAAAGAAACGCAAATAACAAAAGATGGCAGTGAAACTATATTGAATGGCTATGCGAGTTGGGTTTATATGGAAGAAATTTTAGGTAGAGCCACCCGTTATAAAGCATTCTGGTGGAGCCCTGATAGTAAGCACATCGCTTTCTTCAGATCAGACGAGAGCGAAGTGCCGGTTTTTATCCTAACAAATGCTGCCCGGAAACATGAGGAAGTAGAAAAAACGCGGTATCCACAACCAGGAGATAAAAATCCGGAGGTGAAGATTGGTATCGCATCAGTAAACGGATCTTCCCTTACATGGGCCGATTTTAATGAAAAAGATGATCAGTATTTTGGTATGCCTTATTGGAAAAATGATGGCTCCTTACTGGTGCAATGGTTGAATCGCGCGCAAAATGATTTGAAAATTTATGATGTCAATTTAAATACAGGAGCAAAAAAAATATTTTACGAAGAGCAACAAAAAACATGGATTGACCTGGATGATAATGACCGTATTCGTTTTTTAAAATCAGGGAATGTGTTGATGCTAAGCGATAAAACCGGCTGGAGACACATTTATTATCTTGATGTAAATGGAAAAGAAATTAATGCGGTAACCAATGGAAAATTTACTGTAAAAGATATCACGTTTGTTGATGAAAAAAATAGTACAATTTATTTCACTGCAAGGGGAATTGAAAACACAGCAGCAATGGATTTTTACAAAATTAGTTTCAATGGTAAAAATTTGAAACGGTTAACTTTTGGTAATTACAACAACAGGGTCCAATTATCTCCGGATGGAAAATATTTTATTACTACTTACAGCAATGCATACACGCCAACAAAAATGGCTTTGGTGAATAACGATGGTGTAAAAATCGCAGATATTGGCGATAGCAAAGGAAGTGAATTCGACAATTATACTATCGCGAAAACCGAATTAATCAGGGTAAAGAGTGATGACGGATTATATGATCTTCCGGCCATGGTTACCTGGCCTTTGAATATGGATCCCAATAAAAAATACCCGGTGCTCATTAGCATTTATGGCGGACCAAATGCAGGTACTGTATGGAATTCATTCAACTTTTCAGCTACGCAACAATGGTATGCAAAAGAAGGTTTGATTCAAATAGCCATGGATCATCGTGCGAGTGGGCAGTTTGGAAAAGAAGGAGTAAACTATATGTTTCATAACCTTGGCTATTGGGAAATGAAGGATTATAGTACTATCGTGAAATATTTAATTACCAATAAACAGGCAGATCCTGAAAAAATATGCATTACAGGATTTAGTTATGGGGGATATATGAGTTGCTATGCACTCACTTATGGTGCAGATGTTTTCAAATATGCCATGGCCGGGGGAAGTGTTACAGATTGGTCTTTGTATGATTCTCATTATACAGAGAAATTCATGGGAACACCTCAAAATAATCCGGAAGGCTACAAATCTAGTTCTGTGTTTACCTGGATAGATAAATACAAAGGAGGCCTGCAACTGGTACATGGTGAAATCGATGACAATGTACATCTTCAAAACACACTACAACTTATAAGCAAAATACAAGATCAAAAAAAGAATTTCGAATTGATGATATATCCAGGAGGAAGACATGGCTGGGGCGGCAATAAAGGGCTTCATTTTGCCAACCTAAAAACCAATTTTATTTACAAAAATTTATTAGAAAAAGAAGTGCCTGCAGATTTATTGAGATGACCGAAAGTCGTATATCGTTGGAAAGAAGCGAGCATTAATTTGAAAAGCACGGTTCACAAACTTCAAGGTTCAAAGCGCAAGACTGATATCCCAAAGCTCATTTTAAAAGACTATTTTAGTAAAAATTTTGATTATGAAAAGAAGACACCAGTCCACTACAATTGCAATATTTATATTTGCTTTAATAATAGGTTTTTTTGGAGCCAACCAAATATTAAATGCAGATAAGTTGGTTACCAATGCACCCAAATTTATTCCGGGAGCAAAAGTATTTGTATACCTCTCAGGTATTGTACTATTACTTGGAATGGTCGCTTTTATCATTGATCGTTTTGCCAAACCATTCGGTTATTTAATTGCCTTTATTTTATTGATCATTGTAATTACGGTTCACATTCCCGGCATTATTCATAGTAATCCATTACCCGCGAAAATGTTATTCCTGACAAATGGCCTGAAAGATACTGCTATGGCAATGGCAGCAATAATTATAGGAAATTTGTCACGACATTAAAATTGAGATTTTGCCACAAAATTGCTCAGGCAAATGTTTCTTTAAAAATTTTATTAATGTTCATCGGTCCTTTCAAAATATTTTTCTTTAGAGTACCTTTGGGATATTGCCTACGTTAAAACAAATACTGTCATTTCCTTTCATTGCGATCATACGAATATATCAGTTAGTGATATCGCCATGGCTCCCATCTAGTTGTAGATTCACTCCAACCTGTTCTCAATACGGATTGGAGGCTTTTAGAAAATACGGGCCTATCAAAGGATTCTGGCTTACATTAAAAAGGATTGCACGGTGCAATCCCTGGGGAGGGCATGGTAAAGATCCTGTGCCATAAAAATCTAAGATTATAAAATAGCTTTAAAAAAAAAGGGTTTCATTTTAGAAACCCTGATTATTTTTTAAAAGAGATGAATGCTTTATTCGCTAAATAAATGAATGAAATTTAAATCGTTTTTAAAAAAGATATAATTAATCACAATTCCCACTTCTTACCTTTCTGACACTTGAATTTCTTGACTATTACCTACTTCTGATTCCATCATTACCTGCGGGTGGAACACTTTTGGTTGGCTTTTTCGGAGGCTCCGGCGGTGTATCTGACAGGTTTCCATCTTCATCTACGTAGGCGATCATGCTTTCAAGGCTAGAGTCAGTTGTTCCATGTTCCTTTTTATACTGCCTCTTTTCTTCCTTATCTTTTTTAGCTTGCCTTTTTTTCTTTTCTCTTTCTTTTTTGCTCCATGTTTCCGGCATATAATAGAATTTTTAATTTAAAAATGGTAATAATTACCTCGATTTAGAAATAAAACATTTCTTATTTAAGGGTCTTAAAGGTACTAAATTATTTATACTAAGCACGTTAAGATTTGTAATCTTATCTTTTAAAACGATATATAGATTCAAAAAAGCCGCTTTCGTTATGAAAGCGGCTCAGATATTAAATAATTAAAACTATCCTTTTTCGAAAATTTCGGAAACTTTATCCCAATTTACCAGATTCCAAAATGCTTTGAGATAGTCTGCTCTTTTATTTTGGTATTTTAAATAATACGCATGTTCCCATACATCAGCTCCCAGTATGGGTGTCGCTTTACACTCAGCTACATCCATCAAAGGATTATCCTGGTTTGGGGTAGAACATATTTGGAGTTTTCCATTATTATTGCAAAGCCATGCCCAGCCACTTCCAAATCTACCTGCACCTGCTGCATTAAATTTCTCCTGCATTTCTTCAAAAGATCCGAATGACTCCTCAATAGCCTCAGCCAATTTTCCGGAAGGTTTTCCTCCGCCATTGGGTGATAATATTTGCCAAAAGAAACTGTGGTTCCAATGACCACCGGCATTGTTGCGAACAGCAGGGCTTATGCTTCCTGCATGAGCCACTAATTCCTCAAGAGACTTATTTTCATGTTCTGTTCCTTCGATTGCTTTATTCAGATTGGTAACATATCCTGCATGATGTTTATCGTGATGGATCTGCATTGTTTCTTTATCAATATGCGGCTCAAGCGCATCATAACTGTACGGTAAATCCGGTAATGTAAATGGCATTTTATTATAATTTAGAAATTAAAAAATAGATGTTTCAATTGATTCAAATTTACTCTGTCTGTGTCAATAAAACATATTATTACTCAATTATTCCTTTCTGCGAAAGTCCTGCCAGTAATGTGTTTTGCCCAAACTTTAGCGCTTCTTTCTAAAAAATTCTTTTACCAGGCTTCCACATTCCTCTTTTAGAACACCGCCAACAACCAGGGTTTTTGGATGCAATAAATTTCTTTCAGGATGTAAAGAAAGGCCTCCATGCTTTTCATCAGAGGCGCCAAAAACTACTTTTGCTATCTTGCTCCAATACAATGCACCTGCACACATCGTGCATGGTTCAATGGTAACATACAATGTTGCTTCGGGTAAATATTTCGCACCTAAAAAACCAAATGCTGATGTTAGTGCGATCATTTCGGCGTGCGCGGTGCAATCCTTCAAAGTTTCTACCTGGTTATATCCTCTTGCTATGATTCTATCCTGCATCACAATAACTGATCCAATAGGAACTTCATCATCCGCAAGCGCTTTCTGTGCTTCATTCAATGCCTGCTGCATATAATAATCATCACTCTTTGTCATATTCAACTTCTCTTATTAAACTAACATTTTGAATGCATCATCACTAAAACTACGGCATTAATCATATTCCAATTTACAATTATCCATTATCAATTATCCATTATCCATTATCCATTTAGCAATTATTTTTTTTCCATCACCAGTTCTACTAAAATACCATTCGTTTGTTTGGGATGAAGAAAACAAACTATTTTGTTATCTGCACCGTCTTTAGGTGATTCATTAATAAAGGAAAAACCCTCACTTTTTAAGCGTAAAATTTCTTGGTCAATATCTTCCACTTCAAACGCAAGATGGTGCAAGCCTTCTCCCCGCTTTTCAATAAATTTGAGGATTGGGCTTCCCGGCGCATAAGCTTCAATTAATTCTATTTTACTGTCACCTGTTTGGAAAAATCCAGTATTTACCTTTTCTGATTCAACTACTTCCGTTTTGTAACAAGGTGTATTCAGTAACTTTTCAAAAAGGGGAATGGCATCTGATAATTTTTTAACTGCAATACCTATGTGTTCAATTTTCTTCATAAAATTTTTTTGTAAAAATCGTTGAATTAATGGTAAAAGTAAGATGTAAGATGCAAGATGTTAGTAGTTAGATTTAAGAACTTTGTAGTAATTAGTTAGAATTTGATATTTAGCTGTAAATTATTAATTACTCATCATTCATCATTTTCTACAATCGTAATTCGTAATTATTATTGATAAAATCATTTGGATTAAATTTGCCCCATGGTAAATTTGCCGGTATACCTTGATAATAATGCTACTACTCAAATGGATGAGGAAGTATTGGAATTCATGTTGCCGTATTTTACCCAATATTATGGTAATGCTGCCAGCCACAGCCATTCCTACGGCTGGCAGGCCGAAGAAGCAGTAGAATTAGCAAGGGAAAAAGTAGCAAAGTTGATCAACGCTGAAACAAAAGAAATCATTTTTACATCAGGAGCTACAGAATCTATAAACCTTGCTTTGAAGGGTATATTTGAAATGTATGCGGCCAAAGGAAATCACATCATCACAGTAAAAACTGAACATAAGGCTGTACTGGACACTTGTACGCACATTGAAAAATCAGGTGGTGAAATTACTTTATTGCCTGTAAATGATGATGGTCTTATCGATCTGGCAGATCTTGAAAAAGCCATAAAACCTCAAACAATTATTATTGCTGTTATGTACGCTAATAATGAAACAGGTTTGATTCAACCAATAAAAGAAATTGGCAAAATTGCCAGGAAGCATGGAATTTTATTTTTTTGCGATGCTACCCAGGCAATAGGGAAAATCCCTGTAAATGTGCTTGATGACAATATCGATATCATGTCTTTTTCAGCACATAAAATCTATGGTCCAAAAGGCGTTGGTGCCTTATATGTCCGTCGCAGGGATCCGCGCGTTCGCCTGATCGCTCAGATAGATGGCGGAGGTCATGAAAGAGGAATGAGAAGTGGCACTTTGAATGTTCCTGGAATTGCGGGCTTTGGAAAAGCCTGCGAATTGTGCCTTTTGCATTTATTAAAGGAAGGTGAAAGAATAAAAAGTTTAAGAGACAAGCTTGAATGTGCCATTATTGAATCTGGCCTGGCTTTAGTAAATGGAAGTATTAAAAACCGTTTGCCAAATACATCTAACTTACAATTTAAACATAAATTAGGAGATATACTGATCTCTAAAATATCTAAATATCTTGCAGTAAGTTCCGGTTCGGCCTGTACATCTGCTACACTGGAACCTTCCTATGTGCTGCAGGCAATGGACGTAGAAAAGGAAGATGCAAGATCATCTATACGTTTTAGCCTGGGAAGATTCACAACAGAAGAAGAGATTAATTTTACGATTCAAATTGTTAATGATGTGGCAACCCAACTTTATTATGAAGCAGAAAAAAAATCAAAGGTGACAATATAATAACCTGACAGATTGCCAAAGACAACCCTTTGGCATATGGTTAGCTACACTAGTATCAGAAAAATAATTATGATTTATATAAGTGATAAAGCAAAGACGAGAGTGTTACAAATAATGGATGAACAGAAATATTCTGCTGAAAATTATTTTGTGCGTGTAAGTGTGATCAGCGGCGGGTGTTCGGGTTTGAGTTATAAAATGGATTTTGACAATATATCTAAACCAATGGACCAGGAGTTTGAGGACAAAGGAATAAAATTAGTAACAGACCTCAAAAGCTTTCTGTATTTAGTGAATACCACACTGGAATTTAGTGATGGCCTCAACGGCAAAGGTTTCTATTTTAATAATCCAAATGCAAGCAGGAGTTGTGGTTGTGGTGAAAGTTTTGGCGTGTAACATTTCAAAAACTATTTTTCCTTTACTAAAAGGTATAAAATTAAAAAACCTCCTTTACGGAGGTTTTTTTGCAGTTTGTTTCCAGTAAACTTCTTAAAACTAAAAATAATCAAGATTGCTTTTCAATCAATCTAACCATTAACCTATTCAAAACATTAAAACAAGACAACGTAAAAAAATAAGACAGTTGGTTTATTAAAAACGCTGCTTATTTAATTTTCAATTTATTTTTTTGCTGAATTTCTT